>NZ_DAOMQT010000006.1:157584-165330 GCF_035445465.1 Agriterribacter sp. | reverse complement strand
CTGCCCGGGCATGATTTAATTACTATGCATAATAAGTATTAACTTTCAGGAAAACAACTCCCCTTTACTGAACTCCATTTTTAAGATAATATTAAACCTGCAATAAAATGGACCCCATAGAACAGGCTGCTATTAATACCGTTCGCGTATTAGCTGCCGATGCCGTACAAAAAGCCAATTCCGGGCATCCGGGTACACCCATGGCGCTTGCACCCGCCGGACATGTGCTTTGGGCGAAGACTATGCATTACAATCCTCAAAACCCGGAATGGGTCAACCGCGACCGGTTTGTATTGTCGTGCGGTCATGCATGCATGTTACAATACAGCTTTTTGCATTTAACGGGTTACGACCTCACTATGGACGATATCAAAAACTTCAGGCAGCTGCACAGTAAAACCGCGGGGCATCCCGAATATGGTTTATGTCCCGGCATTGAGGTTACTACCGGCCCGCTCGGACAGGGCTTTGCCAACGGAGTAGGTATGGCCATTGCGCAACAATACCTTGCCGCGCGATATAACAAGCCGGATCTCAACCTGTTTGATTATCATATTTATGCTATTTGCAGCGATGGCGATATTATGGAAGGCGTGGCTTCAGAAGCGGCATCACTGGCCGGGCACCTGCGCTTAGGACAGCTTATTTATTTATACGATGATAATCATATTACGATAGAAGGAGAAACGTCACTGGCATTTAACGAAGACGTAGCCGAACGCTTCAAATCCTATGGATGGCACGTACAGGCTGTAGCAGACGGCAACGATATAGCGGCTATTACCACTGCCATAGAAAATGCCCAAAAAGAAAAGCAGCGCCCTTCGCTCATCAGCATACGTACGCACATTGGTTTTGGCAGTCCAAATAAAGTGAACACCGCATCAGCTCATGGCAGCCCTCTGGGGAAAGATGAAGTAAGACTGGTAAAAGAAAATTTCGGGTTTGACCCCGATAAAAGTTTTATGGTAGCGGATGATGTACTGCGGTTTTACAGGGAAAAAGGAAAAGCCGGCATGCAGAAAGAAAATGACTGGAACACCTTATACCGGGAGTATAAGCAAAAATATCCCGCTGAAGCAGCCGAATACGAATTATTGAGCGGCGGTAAATTGCCCGGAGGATGGAACAATGACCTGCCCGTTTTTAAGCCCGGTGAAAAAGGTATGGCTACCAGGAAGGCATCAGGTAAGATGCTGAACGCTATTGCAGACAAGCTCCCCCTGCTGATCGGAGGCTCTGCGGATCTGGCGCCCTCTACCGACACCCATTTAAACGCGTTCCCATCTTTCAGCGGTGAAAATCACAGCGGCAGGAATTTTCACTTTGGCATCAGGGAGCATGCAATGGGAGCCATCTTAAACGGCATGGCGCTTACCAAAGGCATCATTCCCTATGGCGCCACTTTTCTCATCTTTTACGATTATATGCGGCCGCCTGTGCGCCTCGCGGCTATCATGAAAATAAGGCCTATATTTATTTACACGCATGACAGCATCGGGCTGGGGGAAGACGGCACCACACACCAGCCGGTGGAACAGCTCATTGGTTTAAGATCCGTTCCCAATATGCTGGTCATCCGCCCCGCCGATGCCAACGAAACCGTACAGGCCTGGCGCGTAGCGCTCGAACATTCGGGCGGCCCTGTTGCCATTATACTTACCCGCCAGGAAGTGCCGGTAATTGACCAGGAAAAATATACCAAAGCCACCGCGCTCGAAAAAGGTGCCTACATTTTATCTGATTGTGAGGGCGAACCGCAGCTCATTTTAATGGGAACGGGAAGCGAAGTACAGCTCCTGATAGAAGCGCAGCAACAATTGCTGCAGGAATCTATTCGCGCACGGGTGGTGAGCTTTCCCTCCTGGGAACTATTTGATAAACAAACCGGGGCATACAAAGAAAAAGTGCTTCCTGCGCATATCCGTAAGCGGCTGGCCGTAGAAGCCGGATCGCCGGTAGGCTGGAGCAAGTATACAACCGATGATGGCGATGTGATTGCCGTTACACAATTCGGCGAATCGGCACCCGGAGACGAAATAATGAAAGCATATGGCTTTTCCGCAGACAATATAACGGCAAAAGCAAAAGCACTTTTAAAGCATCAGTAACTGATAAATTTAAAAATACAGGATCATGAAACAAGTATTAATCGCGCTCGACTACAGTGCTACCGCACCAAAGATTGCAGAAACAGGCTATGCCCTGGCCAAATCCATGCAGGCTGCCACCACCCTGCTGCACGTAACAACAGATGCCATCTATTACGCCTCCCGCAGCTATTCGCCGGTGCTGGGATTCGACACTTTCAGCGATTTGGATATTCTTGAAACAACACCGGTGGAGGAAATAAAAAAAGCCGCGCAGGATTATCTTGATCAGCTGAAGGAGCACTTAGGCGATGCTGCCATACAAACCGCTGTAGAGGAAGGCGATACAGCCGAGTGTATACTGGAAACAGCAACTGCCATCCATGCGGATGTAATTGTTCTGGGAACACACAGCAGGCGGGGACTTAATAAAATAATGATAGGAAGCGTAGCGGAAAAAGTACTGCGGCACAGCACAGTGCCTTTATTTATTATCCCTACCAAAATATTCGAAGAACAATAAAACCAATACTATCTTAAAAAATATCATATGGCAGATTATCCGAACGAAGCGCATATTGTAACCATACTGGAATGTGAGTTTGTTACGCATAATGTAAAACGGTTTAAGCTGAGCAAGCCCGATCATTATATATTTCAGCCGGGACAGGCAACTGATATCGTTATCAATCATCCCGACTGGAAAGCGGAAAGAAGACCCTTCACCTTTACCGGCCTGAACAACTGGGATCACCTGGAATTTACGATCAAGATATATGATGATCACAATGGCGTTACGCATACATTAGGAACATTAAAAGCAGGCGATGAGCTGATCCTTCACGATATATGGGGCGCCATTCATTATAAAGGAGAAGGCACCTTTATTGCCGGCGGAGCAGGCGTTACACCTTTTATCGCTATATTAAGACAACTGTATAAAGATGGCGCAATGGGCAACAACCAGCTGATCTTTTCCAACAGAACAGCAAAAGATATTATTCTTAAAGACGAGTTTGAAAAAATGCTTGGCGATAATTTCATCAATACCCTTACGCAGGAGAAAACAGCCCCATACGATAACAGGAAAATAGATATCAGCTATCTCCGGGAAAAAATAAAAGACCTGTCGCAATATTTTTATATCTGCGGACCCGATGCCATGGTGGAAGGTATTGGCAATGACCTGCAAGAACTGGGCGTTGATAAAAGCAGGATCGTAACCGAGGAATTTTAAAACAAAGCCTGCTTACTTTAATCATATGAAGAGCGACACTTATTTTATGCAGCGCTGCGAGGCATTAGCCCATGTCGCTGCGGTAAAAGGCGAAGCACCGGTTGGAGCTGTTATTGTAAGAGATGATAAACTGATAAGTGAGGCAATGGAAGCGGGTAAAAGTAGAAATGATATTACCTGCCACGCCGAAATAGAAGCCATCAGGTTTGCTATAGCAAGGCTGAACACAAATGATCTGTCTGATTGCACTATGTACACCACGCACGAGCCCTGCCTGATGTGTTCGTATGCTATACGATTTCATAAAATAAAAAAACTGGTATATCAAAATACAGTAAAATACCTGGGAGGCATTAGTTCTTCCATGCCGTTGCTTACAACAAATGAAGTGCCGCCGCATTGGGGCAAAGCACCTGTAATTGTACATCTGATCAATAAGCAGGAGCAAGCGGCGCCGTAACGCAGGTCCGTAATCTCCTGCATTTGCGATATTGGTAAATATTCTTCCGCTGCGGGTTACCGTTGCAAATTGCATGTATCTTTACCCAGATAAAGGCTTCAACGCTTTTCACACCAAAAGAATGGAACATGCTGAAAATACGGGCGCATTATTTCATTTGCCGTTTTTTTCTGTGATCATCACTTCATACAACAGGGTCTATCTTTTAAAGCGGGCTTTGGGTTCTTTGATCATTCAAACAGAAAAAGACTGGGAGGCCATTATTGTAGATGACGGCAGCACGGATGGCACTCATGCCCAAATTACACCTTACCTGGAGCTGAACAATAAAATAACTTACATCAGGCAGCTAAGCAAAGGTTGTGTGGCGTCGAAGAACTCAGGGATTCTATTATCAACCGGAAAGTATATTACTTTTTTAGATTCGGATGATGAGTTTAGCCCGGATCACCTTGCAACAAGGAAAGCTATTATAATGGAAAATCCTGATGTTGACTTTTTACATGGCGGTGTAAAAGTAATTGGAAGTCCTTATGTGCCCGACAGGTATGATTATGAAAAAATGGTTCACCTGCACAACTGTGCCATTGGCGGCACTTTCTTCATTGAAAGGAACCTCGCATTTTTGATGAAAGGATTCTCCGATATGTGTTTAGGACATGATGCCGATTTCCTGGACAGGGTCATTCAGTGCGGCGCAACCGTAATAAAAACGGAGCTTCCTACTTATATTTATCATCGCGAAACGCAAAATTCCATTACCAATAACCTGACCGGAAAGAAGGCAATCTTATAGTTTACGCTGATTGTTTGACCAAACCGCATGATAAAAGAAAGCAAAACCATCTGGACCATAGGACATTCCACTCATCCTTTTGAGGCGTTTACAGCAATGCTACATTCTTTCAACATTGAGCTGGTAGCGGATATAAGGAGCTTTCCCGGATCGCGCAGGTTTCCCCAATTCAATAAAGAAATGTTGCAAATTACTTTACCGCAAAACCATATTCAATATATCCATTTAAAAGAACTGGGTGGAAGAAGAAAAGTAAATCCCCACTCTCACAATACAGCATGGAGACACCCTGCCTTTCGTGGCTACGCCGATTATATGGAAACAGATGCATTTAAAGACGGGATTGTGACGCTTGAAAAAACGGCCCTGCAGCACCGCACAGCATATATGTGCTCGGAAGCCGTATGGTGGCGCTGCCACCGGAGCATGGTTTCCGACTATCTTAAAGCAGCAGGATGGAAGGTATGGCATATCATGGGTATTGAAAAAGCCGAAGAGCATCCGTACACCGCCCCTGCAACAATTGTAAACGGAAGATTGAGCTATGTGAAAGGTGAGATGTGAGAAGTCAAAGATGAAAGCAGTACTATGCTCATCATTAGCTGATGACTGCTGATAGCTGCAAAGCACCAAGAACCAAATAACAAATCACAAATAAAATTCAAGCATAAAATTCGAAAAAGAAAAATCCGAAATCCCAAGCGGAACGCAATCTCAAACCCGCCTACCGGACGGGCAGGTATCAAATTTGAAATCAGGTCTCTCCCCTAACATCCCACCATTCAAGTACTCAGCCTGTCGTTAGTACCTGATACCCACACCTTATACCTTATACCTTATACCTTATACCCTATACCTCATACCTCATACCACTGATACCTCCCTCCCCACCCCGTTTCCATTTATTTCCTATTTAGAAAACATGCTGACCTCTTATGGATTAACTTTGCACAGAATTTTCTCACATGCATTTTTAATGGATACGCTTTTAGAAAGCATACAACGATGTACAGTTTGTAAAGATCATTTACCCTTAGGTCCCCGCCCCGTTGTTCAACTGAGCAGCAGGTCAAAAATAGTTATCATTGGCCAGGCGCCCGGCAGGCGTGTTCATGAAACAGGCATTCCCTGGAATGATGCAAGCGGTAAAAAATTAAGGATATGGATGGGTGTAGACGAAGCTGCTTTTTATGATCCCGAAGTTTTTTCCATCATGCCTATGGGGTTTTGCTACCCCGGAAAAGCTATTTCCGGCGATCTGCCCCCAAGGCCGGAATGTGCGCCGATCTGGCATCCGCGCATCTTTAAAAATATAAAGGGGAGCCCGCTTATATTACTGATAGGACAATATGCACAACGCTATTATCTGAAAAAGAATAGCAAAGCCAGTCTTACGGAAACGGTAAGGTGCTATAAGGAATATCTTCCCCGGTATTTTCCCCTGCCCCACCCTTCTCCCCGCAATCAAAACTGGGTTACTATAAATTCTTGGTTCATGGAAGAAGCTGTTCCCGAATTACAGAAGCGTGTAAGGATAGCCATGGGCCGGCCCAAGCCAACCTGATAATAGCAACACGTTTTGTACAATTCCTGCTATCCTTATCATTATACACCTTAAAATACTAAAAATGCCTGCATCAAATATTCAACCGAGCAAAGGAAGCGCATTAAAGCAACTGCATCATAACGGCAAGCTACTGGTGCTTCCAAATATATGGGATCCTTTAGGCGCAGCACTGTTAGAAAGTACCGGATACCCCGCTATCGCCACTGCAAGCGCTTCTATCGCTTTTAGCCATGGTTATCCCGATGGCGAAAAAATTCCTTTTAATGACCTACTTCGTATCTTACAAAAAATAGTAAATGCGGTAGCCGTTCCCGTTACGGCGGATATTGAAAGCGGTTATGCGAAAGACAACAATACGCTTACTGAGAACATTAAAAAGCTGGCAGATACGGGCATCGCGGGGATTAATATTGAAGATACCCGCCACGATGACCATCGCCTGCTTACTGCAGAAGCCCAGTGCGAAAGGATAAGCCGCATTAAACAAACCGCATCGGCAATGGGTATGCCGCTTTTCATTAATGCCAGAACGGATATATACCTCAACGCTAATCATTTATCTGCCGGAGAAAAGCTGGCAGAAACCATCCGCAGGGGAAAGGCCTATAAAGATGCAGGCGCTGATGGCTTCTACCCTATCTTTTTAAAAACAAAAGAAGATATAGAAGCCGTTATAAAATCCGTTGCGCTGCCGGTAAATATTTTATTGCTTCCGGGTATTCCCGATGCTGAAACACTGCAGCAAACAGGTGTAGCACGGCTGAGCCTTGGCCCGGGGTTTTTAAAAACCGCCATCCATGCTATGAAAAATACTGCGGAAAAATTATTGCAGTATGAAGGAATGGATGAGGTGAAGGGAAACCCGGTTACCACCGCTTATATAAACAGTTTAATCGTCCGTGAAAATGCTTCTGGATAAATGATGACAAACTACAGTAGTATGGCTGAACTTTACAGTACAGCCGAACAAGGTGCCCCGATTGGCATCTTCACCAATCACTGAGATATTATAACGTATAAAATAAGCGATAAACCGTGAAAAGAATAAACATTACAAAAACAGAGCCCCATGCCTACAAGGCTATGCTGGGCATGGAACAGTATGTAAGAAATTCAGCTATACCGCACCTGCTCCGGGAGCTGATAAAAATAAGAGCATCCCAAATCAACGGCTGCGCGTATTGCATTGATATGCATACACAGGAAGCGCTGAAGATCGGCGAAACCCAGCGCAGGATCTTTGCCTTACCGGCATGGAAGGAATCGCCATTGTTTACAGAAGAAGAAAGAGCGGTACTGCAACTAACGGAGGAGGTTACCCTCATTGCAAAAGATGGGGTAAGCGATGAAACCTATAACAAGGTTCTGGGATTTTATGGAAAAAACGTGCTGGCGCAAATTATAATGCAGATCATTGTCATTAATGCATGGAACAGGATAGCAGTTTCCACGCACCAGGTTTTTGGAGAAGAGTAATAAGCTCATAAACGTCATCACGGGACCCTGAACCTATCTGAATGATGCGTAATAATTTTTAAGGGTTGAAGCCTGCCTACCGGCAGGTAGGTAATCCCCAATGGCAGAGTCGGATTATAT
>NZ_DAOMQT010000006.1:0-157484 GCF_035445465.1 Agriterribacter sp. | reverse complement strand
TTGAAGCCTGCCTACCGGCAGGTAGGTAATCCCCAATGGCAGAGTCGGATTATATAATTGATAGTTTATGGTTGCTTCGAATTCAGAAATTTCGATTTCGGATTTTCCCGTCCTGTTGCGTGTCTGCACGCAACACTTAGCCATGCTGAGATCGAAGAATCTGCAAGGATTAAAGCGAAGATGGATTCCTCCTTCGTCGGAATGACAAACGTCAGTAATACGGTTGAACTTTAGCAGCAAAACCGAACAAAACACCTGCTGCCGGTCATGCTAAGGAACAAAGTATCCGGCATTGCCATCATAAGCTATGACCTCATGTATACCTTACCAGGTGCCTGGGGAAGTCGCTTACTTTTTCGCAGCAAATTTGTTCCATAACCTGCTGAAGCTGTGTTTTCAAAATAGAGATCGTATGGTTTCCGCCTGCTTTACCCAGCGCCGCCACGCCATACATGAATGACCTGCCGAGGAAGGTAAACTGAGCGCCGGAAGCAAGCGCCCTTGCTATATCCGGACCCGATCTTAAACCGCTGTCCATCATCACTTTTATTTTATCGCCATACTTTGCGGCAATGGTGATGAGTGGCTTTATGGTTGATTGGCCCGCATCCAACTGCCTTCCTCCATGATTAGATACAATAATGCCATCAATGCCCAGGCGGATGGCTTTTTCTGTGTCGGCTTCGCTGGCTACTCCTTTCAAAACAATTTTTCCTTTCCACATGTCACGGATAGGCGCGATCTTTTCTTCGTTTAGCCTTCCCGAAAAAGTTTGGTCCATGAATTCTCCCAGCCGTTTTAAATCAAGTCCTTTGGGCATATAGGGTTGTAATATCTCAAAAGCGGGTTGCCCGTTGATCAGCGTTTTAATCGCCCATTCCGGCTTGCCCATAATTTGAAGCATATTGGTGAACGACATTTTAGGAGGCATGGCCAAACCGTTCCTGATGTCGCGCGGACGGTACCCAAAAGTGGGCACATCGCACAAAATAACAAGTACGGGGTATTGTGCAGCTTCGGCTCTTTTGATAATATCGTCTCTCAGTCTGTTTTCCGTAGGGTGATACAATTGAAACCAGGCCCTCCCTTCTGTAATTTCACTGATTTTTTCGATGCTGCTGGTAGATACCGTGCTGAGTATAAAAGGTATATTATGCTCAAATGCCGCTTTGGCTAAAATTTCAGGAGCTTTAGGCCACATCAGTCCCTGCAGCCCCACCGGGGCAATCCCGAAAGGCGCATCGTAAGTATGTCCGAATAATTCCGTGCGCATATCAGAACCTGTATGCACATCAAGGTATTGCGGAAGGAGTTCCACTTCCCTGATTTCGGCCGTATTCCGGTGCAGGTTTACATCTTCATTACAGCCGCCGTCTAAGTATTCAAATGCAAATTTGGGTATCTTTCTTTTGGCTTTTTCTCTTAGATCTTCCACGGAAGGGTAATGAGGGTTGTACTTAAGTTTCATCGTTTTATTTCTTGTGTGTATGTAAAAGGAATGTTGTGTAAAATTAGTTAACTCTCTCCACAATGAACGGATTCCTCATTCGTTGGAATGACAAGCAGTAGTAATGAATTTGAGCTTTTGAAATAAAGTCCAACAAAGAATTGCTCTCCTCTCCTATTTCAGCAATCCGCTGAGCGGATACGTTTTACCCGCAACGGTTTGCAGGCTTATTGCTGCATTACCATACTTTACTTCGCAGTTGCCGCCTTTTTTGGAAAGCAGCACGGCATCCGCCAGCTTCCCATCTTTCCATTTCATATGCAACTCGAAGCCGCCTCTTGCACACAAACCCTTTACCTCGCCATCCTTCCATGAAGAAGGAAGCGCCGGCAGCAGTTCAATAAAGTATTCATGGCTTTGCAACAACATTTCGGCAATGCCGGCAGTAGCGCCAAAGTTGCCGTCAATCTGGAATGGCGGATGAGCACAAAATAGATTATTATAGGTACCCCCACTGTTGGTCATTTCCACACCGCTTGAATGCACCGGGTTCAGTAAACGGTTGAGCAGCTTTAAAGCATGATCACCATCGTGCAGCCTCGTCCAGAAACTTACTTTCATAGCAAGCGACCAGCCGGTTCCGCCATCACCTCTTAGTTCGAGCGATTTGCGTGCCGCCTGTGCCAGTGCAGGTGTTTTGTAAAACGATACCTGATTGCCGGGGTATAAGGCAAACAAATGCGACACATGCCGGTGCTGTGGTTCCACTTCTTTAAACTCCTGCGCCCATTCCATCAGCCTTCCATCGGAACCAATAGCAGGAGCTGGAATTTGATCAATCGCTGATCTTATTTTATCAATCATTTCATTCTTTATCTCCAAAACTTCGGCCGCATTTAATGTGTTGGTAAACAAATCGTGGATCACCTGGTGATCATGCGATGGTCCCATGCTGATGCTTGCCTGGCTGCCATCGGGTGCTATAAAATTATTTTCGGGCGAAGCCGCCGGACCAGATACCAATTTCCCCGACACAGGATCTTTTACTAACCAGTCCAGATAAAATGCCGCGGCAGATTGCAATATGGGAAATACCTTTTTTAAATAGGCTTCGTCTTTTGTAAAGGCATAATGCTCCCACAAGTGCTGGTTCATCCATGCGCTGGCGCCAACATGCAATCCCCAACTGGGATGCTCCCCCGGAGCGGTAAATCCCCATACATTGGTAATGGGATGCATCACCCAGCCGCCGGCATGATAATGCGTTTGAGCCGTTTTTGTTCCGGGCGCCTGCAGTGATGCAATCAATTCGGTTAACTGCAGGTGGGTTTCAGAAAGATTGGTTACTTCGGCCGGCCAGTAATTCATCTGCACATTTACATCGGTATGGTAATCGCAGTTCCAGGGTGTTTGTATCTTATTGGCCCACATGCCCTGGAGGTTGGCGGGGAGACTGCCCTGGCGGGAAGAAGATAATAACAGGTATCTTCCGTACTGAAAATAGAGCGTGTATAATTCCTGCTCGCTTTGTGTTTGTTTATTCTTTTGCAAAAGTGCGTCGGTAGGCAGCGTGGTATTTTTATCATCACCCAGCCGGAACGATACCCGGTTCATGTAAAAAGAAAAATCGGCCACATGTTCGCTGCGCAGCGCGGCATAGGGCTTGCTGACAGCGGCCGCGGTAAGCTGTTCCAGCTCCGTTTCATAATTGGTATTGATATAATCCGGGTAATGCAAACGGTAATTAGTAGCCGAAGTTATTACCAGCATTACTTCCGTTGCGTTCTTTATTATTAACCTGTTACCGGATGTTTGTATGCTTCCGCCTTTCAATACCGGTGTTACCACTACTTTGTATTGCATGCCTTGTCCGCCGGCGCCATTGTTCATAGTACCTGTCATCAACAATGTATTTTGCTGCGCCACGGTAGTAAATCTTTCCGGACGGTTGATATCCAGCGTAAAAGAAAGGGCTTTGGCTTTTGATGCGGATAAATGAACGATCAATGCTTTTGCAGGATAGCTGGCAAAAACTTCTCTTTTGAACTGAATCCCTTCCTGGTCATATTTCACGGAGGCGATCCCATTAATAATATCAAGATCGCGGTAATAGTTGGCATAAGCCGCTTTTTTACCGAAATCAATCCACAGATCACCTAAGGTTTGAAAGCAACCAAAGGGAACCGTTGAGCCGTTACCGTTACCCGACCCGGCTCCCCTGCATACCTGTGTTTTGTTGGTGAGCGCGGTGGCTTCCTTATACTTTCCGGTAAACAATAAGTTCCTGATTTCCTGCAAAGAAGCGAAGGCATCCGGGTTGTCATTATCCGACACGCTGCCGCTCCACAATGTTTTATCATTCAGTTGCAATCTTTCTTTATTCACATCCCCAAACACCATAGCCCCCATAAAGCCATTGCCCACGGGCAGTGCTTTCAGCCATTCTTCATCATTCTTCCAGCCATCATCCACATCCTTAACCGATGCATCCGCCGGTGCGGCATACCATAATTTTGGTTTTTGTTGCTGTGAAAAAGAAATTGTTCCGATCAAAAAGAAAATGCCAAAAACTATTGTTCTTTTCATGCCGTTTATTTTAATATTCTATAGTCCAAATATAAACAAGAGAAAATGTAAATGCATACAAATAAACAGATCGTCTATAAGACAATAAAAAAATGCAAAGCGGTGGTACAAAATGTCGCTGGCGAATACAGATTCTTTCCAGCGTGACAGGCTGTAGTAATATGGATCAGCTTTAGCAGTACAGTCGAACCCAACTAACCGCCCGCCCGGATGAACTGTTCGGATAGAGTTGGGAAGGGATTGCTGCCCGTTTTCGCCTCAGATGTGCGGGGTTGATGAAGCATAATAACCTGCGGTAGATATTATGCATCGTGCCGGAGAGTGTATTCATTTACCGCACAAATGGTTTCCCTTCTTTACTCAATTCTCTTTTAATACCATGCAGCACATCGGCAAGATTAATAACAAGCGGAGGATGGTGAAAATTTTTATCCGGGTTGGCTATAGTTTCTGAAAAACCTGTTGCACCTGCTGCATCATTTGTACGATCGGATATGTTTACCTGCGCTGATGCCCTTTCAACAGACTTCAAACAGGCATAATGTACTACGTTAATAATACTTCCGCCAGACAGCTCATACTTTTTAACGATATTGAACAATCCGGCGTTTTCCCATTCCACTCTACCGGCGCCATTACCTGGTATTGATTCCGGCTCAGCAACAAAAACAATATTTTCCGGGAAAGACCTTTCCCATATCTGCGCCCTTTCCCCGGCATCGGGGAAAGGAAATTTCAGAATAGCATTAAAACGGCGAAGGAAAGCATCGTCAATATTACCTTTCATATTGGTCGCTAAAATAATAAGCCCGTCATAATCTTCTATACGCTGCAATAAATACGACACTTCCTGGTTGGCATACTTATCATGCGCGTCGCGCACATTGGTGCGTTTGCCAAATAAAGCGTCCGCTTCATCAAAAAACAATATCCATCCTTTATCTTCCGCACGGGAAAAAAGCATCTCCAGGTTTTTTTCCGTTTCACCTATATATTTTGAAACCACCATAGAAAGATCAATCTTATAAATATCTCTTTTCATTTCATTGGCCAGCAAGCCGGCGGTTAATGTTTTTCCGGTACCGGGCGGACCATGAAACAATGCCCTGTATCCTTTCTTTAACCGATCCTGCATACCCCATTGCTGCAGGAGCGTATTATTATACTTCAGCCAACCGGTAATTTCCTCAATCTGGCGCTGCAGCTCTTCGCTGATCACCAGCGACTCCCATTGTCTTTTTTCTTCAATCCGCCTCGCGGGAAAGGTGATACTGAAATGCGGAGGAGATGGTTTACCATACATCAGTATATCGGCATAATCCTGCGATAAAATTATCCTGCCGCTTAAAGGAGGCTCACCCTGGGCTAGTTCTTCGAGCCATAGTATTTTCTTCCGGCCAAATAAATGTTCCGCTCCAAACAATTGCTGAACTTCCAGTCTTCTTTGCATGTCATCACCTGCCAGCAGAAATAAAGCGGTTTCACCGGTAGGTAAAAAAGCCCGGGAATTTTTACCACGAACGCCGCCGATCTTCGGAAAGTTCCCCGCATCATTTAACCGGCTTTCAATAGCATGGTCAAATAAATCGGAATACAGGTAAGGAGTAAGCACAATTAATAATAAAACAGATTCCTCACGGTTTAATTTGTTGTTACTGATAAAATCGGACAATGGTGCATACCAGTTGCTCAAATCCGGAAGTAAAGGTTCTTCCACCTGCACATCAGAAGGAAAATAAGGCGCCAGCCTGTATTTAATGAGCGTATCGAGGTATATAAACTCCGGCGAAACCGGGAGATCGCGGTACCTCTTATTTTCTTCAGAACTCCTTCCGGTATGATCGGTGCTCATATATCAAAAATTTTCCAGCATTTAATCAAAGTAAAAGTAATATTGCTGTTATCATCTACCGTGTAGCTGAAACCACAGGCCAGTCCTTCGTTATTAATAATAGCTTTTGCGATAGCGCGATTAGTAATGGTATTCCATATTAATTTAATACTGGTTCCGGATTGTGTTATAAGTAAACACTCTTGCGAACCGGTAGCAGGTGAAGAACATTGTGTGGTTTGGGCCGGATCGAAAGTAATATTTCTCTGGGTTGCGAGATAGTGCCTGGCTAAAATGATGCTGAAAGATTCCCTGTCATTTTCTACGAGGCTTTCGGCCTTAGCACCGGCAGAAGGAGAAGACTGTTTCTGCACCGACATCCCATCGCCGCCCGGTTGAACAGCATGCGTTAATTCATGCGCCAGCAAATGTTTTCCTGCAAAAAAGGGTTGCGAAGGCATTTGTTGTTCTTCATGTGTATGCGGGTTCCTGTGCCGGCGGCTGCGATAACTGCTTCTGAACATACAGCAACATTTAAAACATTAACAAAACTATTTTGCTATTTTCTCTATAAATTCCAGCGCCAGGTTTTGATAATCTTCAGCGCCATGCGCATGTTTGTCAAAACTAAAAATATCCGTTCCCGCTTCCTGGGCTTTTGCCAACTGAATATTATTACGGATATGGGTATGAAATGCCTTTTCGCCAAACTCCTGTTCCAATTGCTGATATACCTGCCGGTTCATCGTTTTACGTTCATCATAACGGGTAAGTATAAATCCCAGCACTTCGAGGTTCCTGTTTAATTTACTTTTAACGGCTTTGAAATGGTGCATAAAGCTACGCAAACCTTTCAGGGGTAAGAACTCCGCCTGCAAAGGCATCAATACATAATCGCTGGCCACCAGGGCATTTACGGTAAGCATACCAATAGCCGGAGGGCAATCAATAAAAATGAAATCGTATTTCTCTTTCAGTGATTCAAGCATCCAGGAAAACACCTGCTCACGTCCGTACACACTTACAAGTTCCAGTTCGGCGCCCGCCAGTTCTATAGAAGAAGGAACAAGGGGCAGGCCTGATCGGGTTTGAATGATCGTTTGCACCAGGTCACCACTTTCTCCTGCAATTTCTTTCTTCAGTTCTGTAAAGAGGTTCTTCTCCGGCTCATCCAATACACCCAGCGACTGCGATAAATTGGCCTGAGGATCAGCATCAAACAGCAACACTTTTTTACCCATGCGCTGCAATGCCGCCGCAAGGTTGATGGCGGTGGTGGTTTTGCCTGAACCGCCTTTTTGAATGGCAATTGAAATAACAGACATGTATGCGGTTTTATATTTTTCTTTCTTTAACCTGTTCCACATCAATGCTGCTCACCTCCGCTCCGCGTCCACCGGCGGTATATACCGCTACCACATCCAGGCTATCCGTACTTTCAATAACAAGGAATCCTTCAAAGCCATGTATAAAAGTGAGGCCAAACTCACGCACCTGGGCACAGGTTATTCTTTGTACGACATCGGGATCAAGTCCGTCATTAAAATATTTTGAAATACCGATAGGAGAAGCGATCTTCTTTCTCATTTTTATTTTTTTGTTCAGGGGATTATGAATATTTACCGCCGTTTGGTAAACACCAGGCAGCAATGCGTCCGTTGTTTGTGAAGTGCCGGGAATATGGGCTGTGCAAATAAATTTCACAGCGTACTGAAACCGGTACCTGGTTCGTGAAATAACTGCTGCTTTTGCCATGATGCTATTTTTTTGATGAGCAATAAATGATTGACTTTATTTATAAATCAGGTGCTCCGCTTAATCATTAAAATAAAACAATGCTTTTTCCCATACACATTTGCCAATTTCCGCTCCCAGCTTTTGTCCATCCCTGTCTCCCTTAGAAAAATGCGTTCCACCATACAGTCCTGATTTTCCCGCTTGTTCTGCCGCTGCAGTAAAAGTGTCCCATTCTAATGTTATATCCTGCGTTGGTACTGTTCCTTTTTCAATTGCAGAACACCCTTTTTCAATAACGGTGCAGCCGCCAAACTGATCACTACCGGTATAGTATTGTAGTATGGTGGCAGCAGCACGACTGAATGTACTGTGCACTGAAACATGTTCCGGGAAAGGTGGGGTGGCAATATAAGATTGCCACTCTTCTCCTTTAATCGTTTCCCTGCCTTTATGCGCACCGCCCCAGGCCTGTATATCTTTGCCGCGGTACAGTTCCCGTATTGCCGTTACCGGCCGTACCGAATTATACCGGTGCTTGCATTCCCAGCAGGCAATGGAGGCATCGAGCAGGGCATTAGAAAGCACAAAAAATAATTTGATGCAATCGGAATCACCATATTTTTTATTAACGGCTACAAACTGTGCAATTTCGCACCAATGCCCTGCCGGAGTATAAGTGCCGGGGCCATCGGCCCAATATGCTGCAATAGCTTTTTGTTTATCTGTTAATGCTGCGCTGAGGGTTAGTATTTCTCTTGCCTGATCTTTAAATTGCGACTGGTGTTTTTTAAAAGGCGGTTCAGGTCTGAACTGTCCATTATAGTTGAGCGAAAATGACTGTATCAGTCCCCAATGCGGAACAGGGAAGTGCTGTATTTTATATTGCCCGGATGAGATCATTGTTCTTAATGGTTGCCAGTAATTCAGGTCATTTACTTTATCCCAGGTATTTACAGGTGTATATCCGGTATAATCGCTCCAGGATGGCATATGCAGCGTTCCATAAGGATTGGAGCCATCGCCGGCGCGATATTCGATCACTAATTTAGCTATCACATTTCCAATACCCTGCGGCATTGTAATATCTAAGGATGTATCAGCAGGATCGTAATCCAGTTCATGCATCAGCCCGCGAAACATGTTCTTGTTTTGTGCCGGCAACACCAGCCAAAACAATTCCACCAACACACGGTAAGCGGCATAGCTCACCGCTTTCCGGCGGTTATCCTTCCTGCATTTTTCATCATCCTTTATTTTTATGTATAAAGCCGTGCGGGTGCTGAGCGCACCATCGGTATACACACTCCACGCATCGTACGTGGCAGTATGCAGCATAGCCAATGCCCTGGCCGCCAATGGCGGGGATGTTTTGGAATACCGGATAGCGTTTAAGGCTAACTGGTTCCATTGGAGGGCGATGGGTTTTATTGTATTAGCTGACATGGCTTACTAATTTTTATTGATGCCATAATGATTCTGGTATTTAAATCCTGATCTATCCTGTTTTGTTCGTTCTTCCTTTATTTAATTTTTTAAATTCATCAAGCACAGGCCCATCCATTATTTTATTTAATACATCACCGGCGTCATTTTCTGCTTTTTTGGCCGCTATCAGCTTTTTGTTGATTGACGCTTCAGCAACAGATGTTGTTTTTGCTTCAGCGGTTATCATGCTGCTATACATTAAAAGCGACCCGATATACCAATAGATGTATTCACTTTCTCATCTGCAGGCTTAACGGGATTAGTATTATAATCAAATTTTATATCAAGGTTCACGCCTTTTCCTACAGGTATTTGTATATCTAATTTCAGCTCGCCATCTTTAAGAAACTGGTACGATTTCATACCTATGCCGGTACCATAAGAAAGTATATTGCCCCATTTTTTGCCCGTACCCAGGAAACCAAAATTTGTTTGCAGAAGGTTAACGCCTATTCCATATCTCAGAAAAGTATTCCACATAAGCTCATTATCGCCGGGATGTAAATTGGCTGCCTGGTAAAACTGATGAGCATTGTTTAAAATATTTTCATCAATATCTAATTTTAACTGGCCGGCAAAACATCCGAAATCCGGAAATGCAGGATCTGCCACACATCTGCCGGCACGGGCGGACCATTTTTTTGGAGGGATCACAGGCACTTGCTTCGGATCCGGTGAAGCTGGTTTGGTTTCTCTTGGCCCCTGTTCTTCCTGTCGCTGAATCCTGTTTTCTTCCTGCCCGCATGCTGTACATTTTTTTTGTATCGCACCCCTACCGCCAACACTAAACTCATTCGTTTGCTTGAAAAAAGCAGAATCCCCAATACTGCTTTCACCAAAAAAACTTCCCTCCGCCTTCTTTGAAAAGAAGGGCTGGTTTGCTTTTTGCACCGTAGCAACAGTTGCCGTTTTTGGTTCAGCCGTTTTCATATTCATATTTATTTTCCGGTTAATACGGACACTAACAAGGGCGGTAGATTAGCGACATACTTTGTATCAGTCCTTTAATGTAGAAGAATTTAAAATGTTATCTATTTCAATAGTATGGTTTGTATGGTCGGTAAACATAAATACAAACACGAGTGCATTTTTATCAAAACTCTTTACCCGAAAATCAATGAATGCAACTGCACTGTAGTCAATAAATGTGCAGCGATACGAAATAAGCAGCCGATTCCAGTCTCCGGTTTTTTCAAAGGCATACGATGGTGTTATTGTTTTAATTAAAGCCGGCAGTTCATTGAGTTTTTTCATGAATGAATTGCTACTGATATCAAAAGATGTACTTCTAAATACATAAGCCCGCACTTGCAAATCGGCAAAGCTTAACCCCTTACTACCCCAGCCCTCTGCACCTACATGAGCAAAACAATTTTCAAATGGCAATAAGTAGTTTACGTAGGTGGCAAATTCTTTATCCCATTCCCCTTCTGCATTTTTTACAGTGGATAATTCCTGAATTGATAAATGCAGGTTTGGATAAGTTTCGTTTTCATTATGCCATTTTATCCATTTCTCAGGTATAACAAAACTAGCTTTTCCATCCTCTGAAATAATTTCCCTGTTTTTTAAAACAGCACCCATTTTGTTATTTAATTTCTCATCTTCCATTTGCTTGTTTTTAAGGCCGGTACAACCTGAATTGACAAGGACTATACAATTTATAATTACCAGAAAGGATATTTCATTCATAGTACGGCATCATGGATTTACAATATCAACCATTGCTTTGCTTACGCGCCTGCCTGGCCGAGTTTGACATGGAGTCATAATAAATCCACTTGGATGGTCAAGTCCGAGGAAGTGGCCACATTCATGAGCAAGTCCCAAACCATCAGCACATGGGTTGTCTCCAATTAAAGTATTCACACCCAGATTAGCTGCATCATTCGGCCATGTTCCGTCTTGCATATATCTCCAGACTCTAAAAACGTTATAATTTGCTCCTGCGCCTGTTGCTATTACTGTTGCCCATTCTCCTCCGCCTGGCAGGGCTGATGTCCAGTCAACTGCGGCTCCTAAATCTCCGGCAACAACAACGTTTTGAGCGGCTCCTCCGGTAAATAAAATATTAGCCTGTAAATGCCATACACGGTTAAGCAGAGAGCGCATGGTATCCGCGTCCGGTGTTCTGTTTGAACAATGTGGGCCACCTGCCGCTGCTGCTCTTGAATCGCATACATAATGAAATGCAACTGACCGGGTCAACTGATTCTTGACCGTTACCCGCAATGTACCTAATATTGTTGCTCCCTCTCTTGCAGTAATATTTGCAGTTCCACGGGTAATACCAGTAACGGCGGCACCTGTATCTGTCCGCTGCACTGTAGCAACTGCCGGCGTATCACTTACATAGGTTGGTATAGCACCGGCAGGCGCCACTGTAACCTGTGCATGTCTTCTTCCATTTACCGGTACTACCAACCAATTGGGCGCAACAGAATTATCATAACCGGTAAATGCTTCAGCAGGCTCCTCAGCAAAAACAGCAGCTGTAGCAGGTGCAGGTGACGGACCAGCTACAGCCACAGTGCCTCCCCTATCCTGCATATTCAGCCTGCGCATTGTTTCGCTACCCACAATACCGTCTAAGAGTACGGCACCATTGTCTACCTGAAACTGCCTCACAGCAGCCTTTGTTTCGTTTCCAAATATGCCATCAGCGCCAAACAGCGGGAGCGTATAACCTAAAGCCAATAGTGCTTCCTGTATAAGTCGCACATGGGTACCCCTGCTATGGGTTTGCGTACTCACAACCGTTGTTCCATCAAATACGCTTTCTAAAATATTGTTTCCGGAAAACCGTGTTGCAGTTAAATTCGTTTGGCACTGTATTGACCCATTTCTACTTTGACTGATTTTCCCATCACCATTTTTGGCAGTGCTCAAATTCTTTTGAGCCGTACCCCCCTGCTGCACCACATGCGTTAACTCATGCGCCAGCAAATGTTTGCCTCCGGAAGAATCCGGATTATATTTTCCATTGTTAAAATAAATATTGCTGCCATGCGTGAATGCCTGTGCATTCAAATCCTTGTTCATCTCTGCTGCTTTATTATCCGTATGCAATCTTACATTTGAAAAATCTGCTCCGAAAGAATCTTCAAATTGCGTCTTTGTATTTGCCGGCAAGGGATTACCACTTCCTCTGGAGGCATTTAAGCTGCTTTCAATATGCGGTGATGCTGCGGGTATGGAAGATGATTCAGCTTTAGCATGTAGTTCTTCTTCCTTCTCACACGCTGTACATTTGCGTTGTATTGCATTTTTCTTTTCTTCTTCTTCGCAATGGGCACATTTGGTTTGCACGGAAGGATTTGCCAATCGTTGCACCACTTTATCTGCCATTTCATCGGCTTCCCTTTCGTATTTATCATTGGGCTGGCCGATGGATAATTTTGTTTGCAGAATACCATTTCCTTTTACAGCATGCCCAGCAGAAGCTCTAAAAAAAGATGGCTGTTCCGTATCGGCTTTACTAAAAAAATTATCCGTTCCGTTCTTTGAAAAGAAGGGCTGGCTTGCCTTTGCAACTGAGGCAACCGACGCTGTTTGCGATTCAACCGTTTTCATATTCCTATTTCATTTTTCTGTTTAGTGGAGGCACTCACTATTCACTATTCACCATTCACTATTCGCCACTCACCCACTCACTACTGTCTCCTCACCTCCATTCCACCCACAATATTTCTTTCATCCAGGGCAGTTTAATGATCCCCAGGTTCCAGGGCAGTTGGTCTAACAATACATCTAATGCACCGCGCTCTACCTGCAGGTATTGCTTATCGTTCCTGGTAAAAAACTTTCCCCGCCTTTGCAGGAAGCCTTCGCGTAATCCATCCGGAGAAGTATGCTGTAAAACCGTCCATTGTTCAATAGCGGCCTGCAACATACTATCTGCTTCATTTAATTCAGCTTTACTCCATTCCATATCTTTTTCCACAGGCATTGCCAGCGGCCAGTTGCATAGTATTTTGGGAACAACCAATTCATATTCTTCCGCTTCCCCCCTACCTGTAGCGGCATAATGCAAAAGGTACAGCGCTTTTTGCCGGGAACGTTCGTCTTTAAATGCTCCCTGGTTCACCCATTGCAACCGGTTAAAGAGCGCCGAAATAAATGGGTGGATCAGTACCATTCCGGCATGCTGTACAAAAACGCCTTCTTCCTCTGCGGCAGAAATATCCTGATTTGTTTTTGTCTCCACTGTTGCAGGATCAACGATAGCATCGTCAGTTTGCTTTGGAAAATGCGTTTTTTTATTAGCTATTATTTTTTTAAGTATGGGTAAAATAGCCCGCAGTTCCCCGGCATGAGTAGTAATAATATTTTCAACAACAATTGAACTGGTTAGTTCTCTTTCTAAAATTTTTTCAACAAGCTGCAGCGGCGTTAATGCTTTTTCAACTTGTGCAGCAACCTGTATTAACTGTTCCCATATCTTTTGTATAGCAGCTTTTTGATTAGCTTCGGTTAAATTTCCGTTGTTTAACCATACCAACAGAAGAGAAAATTGTTGCACCAGTTTTGGCAAACCCTGTTGATTCCCGGCGGTTAAAACTGCAACCAGTTGCTGTAAAAATATTTCGCTGTGCTGTAAAGCGATCCTTCTTACAACAAAAGGATGATGTTTAATGATGCTTCTCAGTTCAGATATGCTCCCGAAATCAACGGCTAAAGTTTCCAAAACTTTTTCATGCCACGCATCGCTTACCTGCAAAACATTCCAGGGCAGATACCCCTTTTGCATATAAAATAACCATTGCCTGTAATTGTTGAAAGACACGCCCGTGTGTTTAGTGTTTTCCTCTTCCCGTTTAGCTTTAATTTGCTGATACAATTGTTCCCTTATTTTTGAAAGAATAGCTTCGTTCCATTTACCCCGTTTCACTTCTTTTTCAGAAAGAATGCCCAGGTCAATTTCAAGATAATCTATTTGAATGATTTCACCCTTGGCCGACAATCCGTCAAAAACATTTTCCATCAACGGCACAACATCCCGCGTGTAATATTCGCTCACGCTTTGCTGTATACCAAAAGCATCAGCTTTTACGGGAAGCGCCAGGTTGATGATCTGTTTTTTTATGATGTGTTGCATAACAGGTTATCTCATATTGGGAAAAACAAGTCATTTAACATGGTTTCATTCAGCGTCGGCTGGAATACTGCTATTTCAGCAAAGTTCCAGTAAGCATACAAAGCCTTTATATCTGTTTCTGCTTTTCGCAGCTTTTCAAAAACCGTTTTTAATTCGCGGTGCTTAATTTTATCCTTACCATTAAAACAAAGCTTGTCTAAAAAATAACAGGTACCGGTTTGCAGGAGTTCACGTACCTGTTTCTTCGTGAGTGCCTTCACAGGCTTTTCAGGAGCTTTGTTTTGCAGCACTTCAACAATCAGCTTTGATAATCTTTCCCGGGTAGGATGCGGGTCCGACAGGAAACGCTGTACTTTGGCTGCAATGGCATTATTGCCCGACTTTTCAAATATATTATCTGCCATCTCTCTGTATTTCGCGAGGCGGCCGTTTATCACCTGGCGTTTCCGTTTTGCCATATCCTTATCTGGCAAACCCGTTTCGATTTTCCTTTCTACTAAAGATTTTCCGGATATGCCGACAGGCTCGGATAAGTCTTCATTCATTTCTTCATTATGGCTCCTTACTATGTTTAATAAAGGCGTACCGGGTATATCAGGGTTGCGGGGTTCTGTTCTTTCACAGGGAACAAACGTATACTGATCACACTGCTGATCATACCAGCAGTAGAGCTCATTGATCTGCGACAAATATTTATTTTCTTCTTCTCCGTCATTCCCTTCAGCAAAACAGGGATCGGGTTGTTGCACATTCTCTTCACAAGGCAGGCAAACCATACAATCATCCAAACATTCATAATTCCGGTCAAATAAAAAAGTGAGGAAATCACATACTGAAAAATCATCTGTACAGTTTTTTTTCTGTGCCAGCCAGCGACCCCAGCTTGTGAATTTTGTTTCAAAGCAGCAAAAATCGTGTGGCGCCAGCCATAATATGCGCAGCAGCACATGGGCAGGCGCCTCGCAGTATAATATGTTTTCAAGCAATGCCCTGTTCTCTTTTTTGCGGAAACGCTCCGGCCAGGCCGGCAATACTACCGTAGCAATAAAAGAATACCGGTCGGCGCCGGGAACAAAACAAATATCCTTTTCCTGCGTGCACGGGTCTTCATCCTGAACCGGCCACACAAAGCGGCATCCTGTTTCATCATCACATTGCTTATTATACTGTGAACAGCGGCAATCTTCCGGATTGCAGCGCGGGCGGAGCAAAATATGTTCCACCACATGCAGGCCTTCACTGTTGATCAGCGCTTTTGCACGGGCTACGGCTTCGCAGGCCATTTCAGCATTGGTATAACACTGGGGGTTAACCGCTACTATTTCACTGCTATGCCAGTTGCGGATCGCCGCTTCCTGCCAGTACCAGGTAATATTTTCATCTGCTATTATTGCATTCCTGCTAAACTGAATGGCAATACCATGTGAATAGCATCCGCAGTCAAATACAGGCTGGTAATAACTAAAATTCAGCAGCAGCCGCATAATGGTTTGTAATGCCAGTTCCGCTTCTGCGCAGGTAGAGTAACAACAATCCGCTTTCCATGCTATATAACAGGGTGGTTCGTCTTCCCCGGGTTCACTGCCGCAACCACAGGGCTTTTCTTCTGTTATATCTTCATTACAGGTATTGAAGCCGGGCAGCTTTATTTCTATACAATACCTGTAAGTATCGCCGCCTGCTTTTGCATCCTTCGTTTTTTTTACCGGATAATAGCAAACGAACAACTGCAACATTTCTTTCCATGCCGTAAGCGTTATATCTTTCTGCAGGGAACCGGCAATGATTTCATTTTGATCGTCCCTTAAAACTATTCTTCCTTCTTCTTCCTTATAATTTTGGATTGAGTCAACATATTCGGTTAAAGTCGCTATCCTGTCGCTTATACAATTGTTGTCCCTGTTACTGATACCAACAGCGGCAAATGCGGTTCCATCATCATTTCTCAATACAACTGCGTTATCATTTTCTTCCGCCTGCCATGCTTTCTTCTTTATGGTTTCTTTTAGCGACTGGTACAATTTGACCAACGCGTTATCTCTTTTTTGAGGCGTGTCATATTTACATGGATGATAAACCAAACCTGCGCCACAGGCAACATAAAACGAATAACAGCAGTCTTCTTTTCGCCTGTAGGTGTGAAAAGCATTTTCAGTTTGTGCTGTACAAATGAGCTTTTGCACGCCTTCCTTACCCCAGGCCTGCTCTTCCGAGATAAAGCGTTCGGCGCTTTCCGCAAGCACTTCCCTGAGGTATACCCGGTAAACAGTTTTGGCACCCGCACAATGATCGCAGTCTGCGTAATAGTTGCCCTGGTACCACAACAGCATCACAAAAAAATCAAATTCCTTTTTTGCTTCTCCGGCAGTAGTATAGAACTTTACGCTCTGCCATTTTTCAGTTCCCTGTTCCGGAGACAGCAAGGTGAAATAATATACGTACGGTTCATTTTTCTTAATACAGTTATCCGCAGTGGTTTGGTCACCGGGATTTTGTTCACAGGAAAAAAGTTCATAAAACGTCTTTGATTTATATTGTACCAGCCGTATGGGATAAGTGAGCGCCATTTTTACCATTGCAGCTATCAGTATATTATCCGCAGCGCCCAGCGCATCTTTTGTGGCTGCGGGCACAAAAACAATACTATCGGCACTGCCATAAGCATTTGCATTATGAATAAGGATTTCTGTAAGACTTATGGATTTTCCATAATTAACCGGATCAGATGCCAGGTGCAGCAGCAACAGATAATTTTCGGCAAATGCATTCTCCGCATCATCGCTGTTTTGATAGCCTTGCGTACTTTCAAAAAGGATCAGCGGTTTTCCTGCCAGAGGGCCCGACGGATAAAATTGATTCAGGCATTTAAGCTGGTAGTGATACCATGTGATTTTTGTGGCTTCATCTTTTCTTTTATTAATGATATCGCCACCCATGCAAACCTGCAAACAGGCGGCGCCATACTTAAACAACTTTGCCAATGACTTTATATCCGGCCCGGCGCTGGTTTTATCGGCAAAAGAACGGCTATAGAAAGCAAGCGGGCGATCTTTGTCTACCAGCCGGTACACAAACAACCCCTGCTCGCTAACAGGGTCTATACGCACACTATCAGAGAACGCGGCAGAGCTGGTACTTTCCGTAAGGCGGCTTATTTCTTTCTGTTCCAGCAATAGCTTATCTACAGCAGCTTTAGCCCTTATGATGTCTTTAGGTTCTCCTTCATCAATGAGTTTTACAGAACTAATTGCTATATCATCTTTGTGCGCCACTAAAAAAAGTTCATGCTTCACTGCATCAACGCGCAGGGTTGACGAGGCATTATAAAATAAAGTAGCGGCGGAAAGCGCCTCTTCCGGGTTTGTGTAATCACGTACACTATAAAATAAATACCGGTTATTTTTTTCATACCCCAGGCTGTAATTAAATTTCCAGCGATGGGGCTCTTTTTCTATTTCGATAAAATAACGATTCTTTTTTACAATGTCCAGGATCAGTAGCCGGAGCTGCTCCGCTTCTGCTTCAGTATTGTTTTCAATTATACAAACAGCCCTTACGGTTCCCCGATCTGCTACCCGGATAGCAAACTTACCGGTTGCAGCATTCCGGAAAATTTCATAGTGCTGCTCCCCGGTTAATAAGCCCAACAATGCAGCGGCATCTGTGAGTGCTTCAGTAGCATTATTAAATTCACTTACGGATTGAAATTTGAAATTATTTTCTTTATCTAACAGATCATAGGTAAACTGAGCAGGTTTTCCAACGATGCTGTTATTAACGTCAATTTTAAAAGCATCTGCATTAATAAAGGATAAGACGCCGGTGTTTTTTTCGTCATAAATCAATGTGCCCAGGCGGGCAACATCTTCACCATATTCCCATTTTTTCCGGTCGTCAATTTTTGTTATTGTTTTCAATACGGCTTTCCGTGCTTCTTCTTCAGATGGATAGAATGCCACTGATCTGCGAACCTGCTTCCCGTTTGAATCATTTAACCGGGGAACATATTTATAGGTGCTTTCAAATATTGCGGCAGCCGGATCTTTTGGTATAAACAGTTCCGTAATGTTACCGGCAACAGCCATTGCCTCTTCTTTTGCTGTATATTGAAACGGGAAAACTGCTGAACGGTTTGGCGCGTAATGTATGGTTAGCCTATACGCATTATCATGTTCAATAAATTCAGGCTGATAATTGCTTTTCCCGGGCAATGCGCTGAACAGGGCTTTGGCCGCCATCAACGCTTCATTCCTCGTATCAAATTTTTCATCTATGGTGAACCAGGAAGTGCCGGCGATTTTTAATATTACTTCAAACTGTTCTTCATATTCAGCTACTTCAAAATTGCAGAGGCTACGTTTGCGGTTAGCAATGCCACTGATGGCTTTCACTTTATTTTCGAACCCGGAAACATTTCCGTTGTTCCAGTTATTTTCTAAATAATCGTATGCTTTACCCCTGTTGCTGCTCAGATCATCATAATGAGTCAAAAAATTTTCTTTCCATTTTATAACGGCCCCTGTCAATTGCTGATCTGTTAAGAAGCCAAAAGACAGCAGGGCATAATCCGTAAACTGTTCGGCGAACCTCGAAAGCAGGTGATCAAGGAACTGCTGCCGCCGTTGAGAAAATAATTCCCCGCTTTCAACAATCAGTTGCAGGTATTTTTCGAATGTGAGCAGGTTAAGCTCCATATCGAAGGAAAAACCTCCGGTGGCAGTAACAAAGGAGCGGTAGTTTTCACTGAATGTTCCAATGTACTTTACTGAAGCGGCATTTTCAGCAGCCTCCTGCACGTTGCTGAAATACTTTTTGCTTACGAGCGCCATTTCATCAGAGCCGGTGAGCATATAATAGTAAATACAACCGTTGGCTGCAGTAACATACACACATTCATATTGGTTAAACAGCAGGTCGTTCTTCAACTGGCTGATAGCCGTTTCCTGCTCAGCCATTGTGTTAAAAGTATAGGGCTCAAAATTGCCGGGAGATAAAGTTTTTAGCTTATCATCATCTTTAAGTTCAAGTAATTTCATTTTATCTACAGGCAACACAAGTATTGTGCCTTCTGTGCCCAAAGCGTTTGCATTGCTTTCACTACTATTAAAACGAAGCAGTTGCTGCAGGTCGGGAACGGATGAAAGCCGGTTGATAAAATAAGTATGATTTTCTTCGTTGCTATCTGATGCCGACAATGCGAATAAGGAACGCATATGCTGCAATTGCGAAAGATAATTGGCCAGTAACTGGTCGAAAAATAAAAGATAAGCCTTCAACTGGTAGGCCTGCGCTTTTCGCAAGGAAGAAGCTCCATCCGGCAGCCCGCCTTCTGCAATGCCATATACCCGCGGAAATTCATTCTGGATGGAATAGTAATCGGCCAGGTCATTGCGGTAAACCCCTTTGGGAATTTCATTATCGAGATAAGGCGATGGAGCTTTATTGAGAATTTTTCCATTACCGGAAAAGTTGATCTGGAAAAGTCCTTCAAATTTTTTAAAATCAATAAAAACCGGCCTCCCATGTTTGGTAAACTGAAACCCTGAACACTGGACAGAAAATTCCGGCACATGATTTTCGGGGATATTCAATTTCCACGAATTGGGGGGAACAGGAGTTTTGTTGTTACAGAATCTCAGCTCAAGATTACGAACGCCCTTTATTCCTTCCACTTCAAACAAGGCATTGTATACATCCGACAAATGAATTTCTTTTCTCAGTTTCAATTGTTCCAGCTCCCCGGCATCGGTAAAGCCATGGCTTTCTGCAATATTGTAAGGGCGGCCGGCAAAAATTTCATCTATTGATTTTTGCTTTTCCAATAACTGCTGCAGCGTATAAAACCGGGGAGCCGGAGAAAAAAATGTTCTCAATTTTTCAACTATATCAATATATGCTTTTTCAATATCTGCATTATCTTCCAGCTCTATATCAGCGCATACACCTGTTTCCTGTTTGCATAAAAAATAAATATCAATAAAATCTTCGCAGAGGTTGCGATGCGACATCAGCGCGTTTTTAATTTTATCTTCCAATTTCTCCTTTTCTTCCGGGTCGTTTTTTATTTTCTCTTCAACTTCATTTTCCAGGTCAATATATATGTGGTATAATCCATTAAGAAAATCAATACACGGCACATCACTTTCATGGTTGCCGGCGTTACCGCCCGCAGGGTCTTCCTGCCAGCGTGGACGGCAAAAATCTTTCTGATCTGTGGCTATTTCCAGCCAGGCATTCTTAACGCCTTCTATATCTATCAGCAGTTTTCTAAAATCGGTAATGGTAAGCGGATTACAGGCCAGTATTTGTGCAGGTGTGAAAAAGTTATTATCCTTTGAGCTGTCATCAGGGTTCCGGGTGAGCAGATCTTCCACAGGGAGGTTGGTACGATACCCCAGATCAAGCAATGCATAGCAAAGCACCTCCAGGATGGTGATGCCAGGATCGTGCACATTATGATCTGTCCATATCTTACCTCCTAATTTCCCCAGATAATCAATACCTTCGGCTCTTAGCTTGTCAAAATCTAAGTAGCCGGGAAACCCCGAATTATTTTTACTGATAACCATATTTTCCTGACCACCTGCCATCCTAATATTTTTTACCCTATTACCACATCATCTTTACAATAATCAGCAACAGGTATTTTTTTATTATCACAACAATCCACCTCCTGCCCCTGCACATCAAAACACCGGCCCCATTCTTCACAATCCTTACCCGGAATGCACACATCTATATCGCCGGCAATTAAAATGCTGCGCGGTGTTTTAGGGCATACCGGCCTTAGCAGCTCTTCTTTTTTTGTTTTATCCGGCCAGGGATCATCATCATGCCGCATGAGCAGATCAATAATATAATCCACATAATCCCTTGTTTCCAAGAAACGTATAACTTCAGACCGACCAACACACTGACCAAATCGCAGCTTATCGTATTCACCAATTGCCCATGGCGCTAAAAATTCACGCAGATCCTGTTTCATCTTTTCTTTATAATAATTTTCATCCTTACCTGCAATCAATTTTACTTTTAAACAAAAATGTACTTTTTCGTATCGCGGGTTCATGGCCCGGAAGCGAACAAAAGGCGAGCTGCGTTTCTTACAATATTCCTGTATATCACCGAGCATACTTACCGGAACACGTGGCTCAAAAGATTGGGCGGCTTTTAGCTGGTTTAAATCCGGAATAACGGCAAGCAGCACATAGCCGGGGGCAATGGGAAAATCATTTTTATACTCGTGGGCATTCAACGCAAAACTGTGATTGATGCATTTTGCTTTAAACAATTGAGGAAAAGCTTCTAATACCAACCGCTCATAATCGAATTTTTGTATCGCTCTTCCTTTGTGGCGGAGCAATTCGCTTATCCGCACATAAAAATGTCCTTCGGCTTCCGGCACCCGGCCCCCAAAAGAATCAAAAGGCTGGCTTAATTTTTTAACATTCGCATCTGCTTCATTCAGTTTGGATATGGCTCCGGCAGCCAATGACTTAGAAAGGCGCAGTTTGTCATTTCCCTCCTCATTAGTGAAGGTAGCGCGGATAGCCTGCGTATATATACCCATCGTTTCACACACCGTTTTACTATTTTTTGATACGGAAGCTTTGATCCAGTGCAACTCTTTCGGCAGAACAGTGTTATCCTTTGTCATGTTTTCAGGCAATGCAAATTTTACAATGCCCGAAGTGGTTAACCCATCTGTGGCATCATCCTGCACTTCAAAACCTTTACGAAGCGTTTTCCATTGGTTATTCTCCAGGTAATACCAGTTTACTTCTTCAATATCTGATTCGGAATCGGCCGTAGCTTCCGCCAACTGGAATAATACATTTACATTACTGCCAGGTTCCAGGTCTTTTAAACCAATAAACAAATTGCCCTCATCACAGCAGGTGGGAAATAAGGTGGGCTGTAATGTTATCTTTTCTGTTTTGTATGTACCATCAAAAGGATAGAGATGGATCAGGTCCATATCATTAATCGTAGCTGTGGCAGTATAGTCAAGAGAAATATTTTTAATGATCGGCGTCCAGGGCTCGTTAGGAATCAATACGGTTAAAGGCTTCACTATTTCCCCCGTAAAAACATCAAAAATACCCAGGAATGTTTGAAGCACGGCCAACTTGTCTTTTGTATCTGCCGTCTTCTGCAACGAATTGTCAGCAAGCGTTTTGCTGCCATGAACCAGTGGAATGAGCGTATCTCTCTCTGCATCACTTACACTATTAACAGGTGGAGGCGGCGGAAAGCCAATGGCGCTATCAAAAGTTGTATTTAAGGTATCTACGATATCTTTAGCAAGCTGTGCAGCATCTTTAGATTTGAATATTTCGTCTTTCAGTTCAACAATTGCTTTACCAAGACTTCTGAAAACGATAACCGTGTTGCCGTCTTTTCTATACACAGCCCCTTCAAGAATGGAATCAGGATATTTTCCCATAGCCATCATTTGCCTGGCTAAAATAAATGGATAGTCTTTGTGCAAAAAATCCTGTTCCTGCAAATTGATTTTAATAAATCCTTTTCTTGTGTCTGATTTTAAAGCGGTTTCTGCAGCATCCGGCAGCGTAAATTCCCTGGAAAACTGACCGGGAAAATCTGAAGGTTTCACCACTATACCCTGACTATAGAAACCATCCGGGGTACAAGGTGACGGAGAGGCTGGAGTAAGCTGAGGTATAGCGGGAGGAGGAACAACATCAAATAATTTTCTATTGAGCACTTCGTCAACCCAACTACCATTTTGAAGTACGGAAACTTTGATTTTAAAATTATCCTGATCCAGTCCAAATATCTGGAGGTTTACATCTTCCACCACGTAGGCATTATAATATTCCCTGAAATCATTCGGTTTGTCTTTCCAGTTTAAATTGATCCTTACCGAGTTCCATTTCTTGCAAAAAACCTCACCCGATCCTATATAAAAATTGGGACCCGTTTGATTGTGCAAACAATAGCTTTTTGTTTTATCATTAATCAATGCTCTTATTGCTATTTTATCGGCATTATTAAAAACCGGGTTATTGCTATTGTCTTTTATATCTAAAAAAAGTTCCAGCTCATTCTTCGCTATAACTTTTTTAAACCCATTTGCAGGAGTGATCAGGCTTTGAAGATAGTTTCTGGCTTTAACAGAGATAACAGGAGTGGCATCATTAATAAATGCCGGTGTAATACAGACCGTTGGATTGACCACACTAAAGTCAACGATATCGGGTCGCGTTCCAAAAGGATATACCAGTCCATTTACATCCTGCACACTTTCGTCATTCTGAACAATAAAATTTTTTAGTCCGCATACGCTTACATCAATCCTGGTTGCATCCGTTGGATCGTTACTCAGCTTATCCAATACCGTCACATTCCGGAAAAAATGATACAGGGAAACCGTATGGCTGCCTGATGAGGATGCTTTCAATAAGCAGCAAGGATCAGCCGATCCTGTGTTTTCAATCTTTTCTTCCAGTTCAGTATCTGTAAATGCTAACTTTATTGTATCATCCAGTTCCACCTTAACCAAAGGCAGGGTGGTGTTAAAATCTTCTTTCAGTTCGTCTTTATTATAAAAAGTTACCGCAGGCTGATCTGCTGTAAGCGCGGCATTGATGTGTAAAAGAAATTTGCCTGCAGAAAGTGCAGGGCTCATGGTAATGGCTAAAGCACCGGTTGGCTCAATCCATTCCTTCTCTCCACTGAATAAAGCTTTTAAAGCTTTCCGGGGTTTAAACAGTTTATCCAATACCGCTTTTTCAGCAGGTAAAGCAGCATTGTAAAATATATCCCAGGCTGCTTTTTTCAGCACCGCATCATATTGTTTTATTTCTTCTGCACAATAGCATACCTTTTTGTCATGGATAAGAAAAGAACGAAGCTTATTTTCAAGCGCTTTACCGATCCCATTTTTAAGCGCGTCCGCTACCAGGTCTTCACTGATATAATAATACGTTTCATTCAATGCCGCAACGATATCACTATAGAAACCGGGAGAATGAATAAAATCGGGATATTTTTTCTTTGGACGGGGGGCTGCACCCGGGATGTCCTGTGTTGTTTCTTCACAACAGTTCCGGGTTGCAGGAGTTTCTTCATTCGCCGTCTCATTGCAGTAATCATTGGTTAACCGGCATGCTAATGTTATATCTATTGTTCTTTTTCCTTCATTTAACAGCAATACCGGCGATGCCAGTATAAATCCTATCCTGGCATTGGGATATGGCCGGGCAAATGTTTTTTCAGGATCAGTGTATTTGCTAAGCTTAGCACCCAGCGTGGCGAAACTTTTAGGATCAGTATCTTTAAAATCTTTGATCAGTCCATCTGCTTTACCGGCAGTGGGCGCCATATATACACCTTCTATATAAGTGTGCTCAAATATATTTTGATTATTGAGAAACAAAGTACGTTTGTCTGCCACCTGTGTTTTATTCACCACAATTTCATCATCAAGCGCAAAGCGGATCTCTGATTTGTTATTATCCTTCCCGTCTTTAACCAGGAGTCCTTTCTTCAGTAAATATTTATCTAATTGCTTTTGGATCTCAAAAACAATATGCGCTTTATCGGGCACGGCGTCACGGGCCTTTAATTGCAGCACCTGTTTGTAAAAAAAATCGAGATGCTTTTTGGTGTACGTATTCAAGTCGCCCTGCAGGTGCTGAAATAATTTCAAAAAAGCAAACAACAGGGCTAAATGAGGGGTATGCTTTTTCTGCAATTCTTCTTTCAGCGGAAAAAGGCTTTGTTCCATACTTTGCGCAGCAGTACCGGCAATGATCCGGATAGCATCTAAAAAGGAAGGCAGCAGGCCTGCAAGCTGGTCTCTTAAACCAATAAGCCGTTTACGTTTGCTTTTACCCTGCGGCCTGCAGTTTTCTTTCGCGTTTTCCACAGTTAAATCAAGCCCCCACACTTCGTTTTCAGCAATCCGGCTAAAACTAACCGGTTTTATGCAATAATATTTTACGGCTACATTGTTGATGCAGATCATTTTTTTTAATGGCTCCCGGAGCTTATCCTTAATTAGTTTTTCCACAATCAGTCCGGCAGGAAGCTCGCTGTGCTGTAATTGCAAATGCCAGGCATTGATCCGGCTAATCACCTGCTGAAATATATAATGAAGCTGTAATTGCAGGGCTGCTTTAGAGGGATGCCGGTTAAATATTTTGTTATAGCTATCTGTTTTTTCAGTAACCGCTTTTATATCATATTTAATGATCGCAGCCAGTACAAAAGGAATACTCTTTTGAAAAAAAGGTTGCCAGTCGCTGATACCCAGGCCTTCATCATAATAATTAACATGGGGGGAAAGCTGTACAAAATAATGCAGCAAATCGGCCATGCTGCGCCCGTCAATCTTAGGTGAGTTATGCAATAAATCATCCATTACCCGTTGCTGCTGACTTACACCGGGGTCGTTTTGAAAAGGATGTATAAGGTTATTGCAATCAAACATGGTTCAGTAAAGTTATTTTTGCTACTATACCGGCTTTAACGCCTCGTTTTTATAATAATCATACACATAATTGAAGCGCGAATTGGTACCCGGAATGGTATATTCCACCTTAATGATAAACCTACCTTCTATCAAATCAAAAGCATCATCGGGGGTTACTTCAATTTTATCCACTACAATGCGCGATTCATAAATTAAAATAGAAGATTCCACCCTGTCTTTTATAAAGCCGATCATAGAGCTGCTGAGCGGCTCAAACATATAGTCATTGAGATTACAGCCATAGTGGGGCTGCATCACTCTTTCACCGAGGCTGGTAGACAACAGGATGTTTAAGCTCTGCTTAATATCTTCTTCATCGCTTACCAATGCAACCGTGGCAGCATCCCTGTCGAAAGCCGGCGGGAAAGCCCAGCCTGTTCCAAGAAAAGAGTTAAATTGTTGATTCATCTTTTTGATTTAATACTTATCATTTTCTATCATCCTCCAATCTGCACCGTTGGCAAACCCATAACAATTACGCCGCCATGCGCTGTAAGATCGCCCTGCCTGGCTGCCGGTCTCCCGCCGATGAGCACCGTAGCAGATCCTTTTACAATGGTATCAGGCGGACCAACACATACTAACAGATCTCCCACTACTGCCGCCGGGAGGCTGTCAATCAGTACCGTTGGCACACAGGGCCCGGTTACAGGACCGCCCACGTGCGGAACCACACCCGTTACCATCGGGCAGGTATGCATATCAGATAGTCGTGCAGCGGAAGGCATTGTTGGGAATGTTTATAGTTTATGGTTTGTAGTTTATGGTTTATGGTTTTTTCCCGGTCTGCCCCTCCTTCGCCGGGTGCCGCAACCTTATACCTCACACCTCACACCCTATACCTTACACCCTATACCTTATACCTTATACCCCACACTTCTTACTCCCTCAATTTATCTTCACCAATGACCCGCTGATCTCCGTAATACCCTGGGCCGATAATTTAGCCAATGCGCCTTCCAAACTTAAATTACCATCTGCCTTAACCCCCAGCGATGCACCTCCAATGGTAAGGGATGCGGCGGCGGATAAGGTGAGATTTACACCAGCTTTTATTTCTACATTCATAGGGCTTTCTATGGTTATGCCGGATGTGCCCATGGTTATTTTATTGCTGTTCTGGTCTTTGATCTCGATCTTCATTCCCTGCTCATCTATGATGATGCTATTGCCTGCAGGTGTATCAATCGTAATCGTTTTGGTATCATCGTTAAACTGCAAATGCATTTTACTGCGTGTAGTGAAGCCCTTTTCATTGTTTGCATCCTGCGCGGTAACAGGCGCCGGCTTAGCGCTGCTATGCAACATACCCAGCACCACGGCATCTCTCGGGTCATCATTGATGAAACCCACAATTACCTCATCGCCAATTTCAGGTCGAAAAAAAGCACCCCTGTCCTGTCCTGCATCTAAGCTGGCAATTCTTGTCCATATGCCCTGGTCGTTATTATCAATTACCGGGATCCTTACCCTTATGCGGTCTTCGCCATCCGGGTCATTTTGCAACTGCACCACAACCCCGATCTGCAGTCCGTGAACAGCTCCTGCCAGCCCGGCAGCCGGGGCATCAGGCATATCCTGGTGAACAAAAGCATACCGCTCGGGATCAAGCCCAAACTGCACATGCGTATCCCACATCCCGTTGCCCATCTCCTGTTTCACCGCTGTTACATAGGCCTTGCCTTTAAAGCGTTCACCCACACCTTCAAGCTTTACCATATCACCGGGATGAATGCCGGCAAAACCGGTAAATTTCGCACGCCCCCTTATTTTTGCCAGCCTGCTGCGCAGCATAACGCCGTTTACCCAATCCTGCAGTTCCTGTTCCAGCGCATGCCCGCTGTGCTTCATTTCGTAAGCATCAAGATTGATCGTTTCGGCTAACTGGCTGCCCGTGATATTTCCATGCTGTGCAAAAGCGTCAAACTCACCGGCTTCTGCTTCAAACAACTGCTGGTTGGTATAATCCCAGGAAGCCGCTTTTACGTTTTTCCATTGCGTGCGGGCATCCATCTCCGCTTCAAATTCTAATATGGATGAACCATAGGTTACCTGCAATACGGGTTCGGCTGTTGTGTCGGGCGTTGATATTTTTATCCGCCCATCATCTACATTTACCAGCATGGCATTGGCTTCGGCGCGGAGCAACATAAAATCCCAGTCGCTGAGGTGATGCTGCACCAGGTGCTTATGCGTAAGTTTCGTTTCAGCAGTATCCCCCTGCAGCCCGTTATACCGCCCGATCAGCTCATCAAACAAGCGGTTGTCTTTTATGTTTTCATAGTAGCGGCTATGCCTGCCTATAGTCATCCGTACTGCTTCATCGCGGCATTCCACATGCAATTCCCCGTCCCCGTTTTCTTTTACCCTTATGGTGTGCCGGATGATAATACCTTTAAAAACCAGGATATTATTTCCGTCGAGCCCTATTTTGATCAGTATTTTTTTTCCGGGAATAAAATCATTGCTGTTGCTGATCTCAAATGATCTGTCGCTGGCTTCGCCATCACGCAAAACAATTTTTGCCGCGGGTATACGGTTAATCTCTTTTGTTATGGAAAGAGACAATACCTGGTACGATGGATTGATATCCTGGTCATCAACCAGTATATTGAAAGTGGCCACATCATGCTTTGAGGGATTGGGAATCAATAGCTCTTCCATTATGCTTCATTTTTATCAAAGGGTGGAAAAAAAAGGTCGGTACCTGCTTTAACATTACGGATACGGGTAAGCGCATTTGCCTTACCTACCTGCAAAAAATATTTAGGGTCGTTGTATATCCTGAACGTCATGAGGTCCAAACGGTCGCCCTGCTGCACTTTTCGCAGGTGGGTAAGATCAGCGGATTCCTGTCTTTCTTCAGCCAATCTTTCCTCCCTTGCTTTATAGTTTAAAAAAGTAGCGGTTAATCTCGCCCGTAATGGTTCGCCTTCCGGGTTAAACAGCGTATGGTTAATATCCAGGTTAGACAATATGCAGCGAAACCGTATTTCGGAGCCCCATATCAGCAATAAAAACTTCGGACGGTGAATTTCTCCCTGGTATTTATAAACGCTGTCTAAGAATTTTTTTATCTGGTCGTGCACCTTCATTGCTTTGAGCGAAGTATCTTCTCCCCCGTATCCTTCCATGGTTTGAGTACCATCCAGAATGAATTCCAGCTTTAGCTCTTCCGGCACCGTTGACCTGAACCGCAGATCGGTTCCATGACTGCCATGTCCGCGTCGCTGATCCAGGTCTATTTTTAAATTTTTGGTAAACGATTCGGGGTTAATGGGCGCCATGAATGCGGGTTGCAAACGGCTGATCCCTTCGCCCGGGTCAACAAAATTCCTGTCGAGGAAAGCATATATCCGTAGTTTTTCCATGACTATCGTTCAATTTTATCTTTTAATATGGCCAGCACTTTTTCCACGCAGCTATTGATCATTTCTTCATTAGGAGTAACAGCATTACCGGTAGCGGGTTGCTGTGCTCCGCCTGTTGTTGCTTCCTGCGTAACGGTTGCTTTTATAACCAGTTCCCGAACTTCTATGGGCATAATGTATCAATCGTTTAAGATGAGATAATTATAATTTAATTCGAGTGTTTCAATTAATACTTCTCCCCGTTCTGCATTCAGCTCACCTATCTTCCAGCTCCTGGGCCATACATTGTTGACCGTCCAGTGCATCAGCGGCTGATGTTCTTCATTTAACAATTTAATATGCACGGTAGCGATGGGCATTACCTTTTCATCATCAAAAACCTGTTTGAACCATTTTGTTATCCCTGATTCGGTTGGAGTTAGCACCCCTCTTTTTAAAACAAGCGGACCGTATTTTCTCCTAACCGGAATAACATGCTCAAAGCGGTTTTCTCCGCCTTCTCTTACCGTGTCCGTATCTAAAGTGGAATCTAACCCCGTTACCGATTGAAAGCTCATATCTAACGCCTGTGCTTCCCGCACAAACTCAACGCGGAAATGAAAGTTCACCGTTTGGTAAAAATTATCCGTATTTCTTGCTTGTTCAACTGCCATAGTTAATCTACATTCATTATTTCCAAACCTTCATGCACCAGCTCCATGGTTTCAATAGCCACTTCATTGGCATCGGCTTTAAGATCGGTTGATTGTATTTTGGATGGCCATGCATTCTGGAGCTTCCAGGTAATAATGGCTTCATGGTTTTCATTCAGCAACTTAATGGTAATGGTACGGCGGTACATGGAGCCTGTTTTATTGCCTTCCTGGAATAAATAGGTTTTACGCCACTCTTTATAGTAATCGAAGTCGCCTTCGAACGTACCTCTCTTTAAGGTAATATTGCTGAACTTGGTTAATCCCGGCTGTTTGCTTTTATTGTATTTTTTACTATTCCCTTCACGGTATTCAATTACTTCCGTTTCAAAGTCAAGACCACTGGCTTCCGTAAAGCCAATTCTGAAATCATCACCCCACTCAACCTGGAAGTGAAATTTTGGAATGGGATAATCTCCTTTGGCTGCCATAATTTTTAATTTTAAAGATGATGTGAATGGGTTTCTGCATTATTTACACCTGCTTTTGGGATCTGTTTCTTTAATAGCCGATTCCAGGCTTTGCTTGCATGCAAGCAAAGCTTCCTTTTTCTTATTCTCTTTCAATAATTCCTTAGCCAGATCTTCCGCGGCTTTTTTATCTGTTTCATACTGATCATCTACACACTTGTAATACGGGTCTTTGCAAACAGGGAACAGGAGTATGGGCTCAAGGCTGCAGGCTCCCAAACAACTGTCTTCCTGTGCAGGCGCCGTTCCGGTTTTAGTCATATTCGCTTTGGCGCCTGCAGGGGGGCAGGGCGCTGCGTCATCATCACACTGAACAGAACAGTTAAACGCCGTGCTCCATTCCGTGATAACCGTGCTTAATCCAAAATCAACTGAAATGTTTTTGTTAATGCGACAGGCTATTTTGATAGCCGCCATCAGCATTTTTATTACTTCATCCCTCGTGGCAATAACAATTTCCAGTTTCTTCCCATATTCCTCTAAGCATTTCATGATGCCTACACCCGGGCCAAGTGCCGGGTTATTCAAACATTTAATGCAGTTCTGCAACCGGTCGTATTTTGTTTTTATGAGGTCTACCTGCATATAAAAATCACGTACCATGCAGTAAAGGGTTTTAATGGCCTGTACTGCCAGCCCCGTATTGGTGCTTATTTTCTCCACCTGGGTAAGCAATATCTCCAGTTGATCACAAATTTTGCGGGCCAGATCATTGGCCTTTGTCAGCTCATCGTACCACATTTTTAATTTATCCCTCCGGTCTGCCACTATCGTCAGCTCATCCTTAAGCTGCCTCGCTTTCTCTTCCGACTCGCTGTATTTTGTTTTTACCACTTTCAGCTCATCCTGCCAGCTATCATAGCAACAATCGCAGCCCCGCGGATCATCCGGATCTTCCTTATCGCAGCATGCTTTGATCTTAGCATCCCAGGTATCCGCCAGTTTCTGATATTTATGTTCTGTAAGCATAATAATTTGATTTAATTGTTATGGATTAATTCACCTCCTGTTAACCGGCAGTGGTTTCATCATTACCTCCACTCTCATTACAAAAGGTCTCCTTCACTTCGTCACATATTTCACAAATTTCCTCTTTGCATTTTTCCAGGCGGGGTTTGCAATTATCATCTTCTGTAACACAATCACATGCAGGACAACAAATGAATTTGGTAGTACACATCAGTCCTTCAAAATCACTCCTCTTATTGTACAATCCGGTAGCAGATTTAGTGGCTTCCTGCACGGCTTTTACGAGGTCTTCCTGTGTTTTCTTCAAAGCGCCTTCCCTCAATTTCATCGTATCCTGGATATGCTTTTCAAAAGCTTTGGCATCATCGGCAAGCGTTTTTTGCAGAGGGTCGAGCGTGCCCAGGTTGGAAAAAACCTGAATGCCGATCACATCGGAAGCGGCGTTAAAAATATAGTCTGCATCAAATCCAAGCGCTTTGGGCATGCAAATAAGGTCGTCCAGCACTTCTTTGGCATCGTTGCATTCGTCGGGCCTGTTGTCCTGCGAAGGTCTTGTTTCACAATTCTTTTGCTGCTCGCCCGTTAAAATGGTCATTTGCGTGCAATTGCAACTATCATTTTTGCAATCCTCCAGCTTACCCGCCGCAGTACGCAGGTCGCCCAGTTTTATTTTCACATCCTTTATAGCTTTAAAGATATTTTTGAGGCCGGCAGAAAGATCATTGCCCCACTTTATATAATTGCTCACATTTTCTTTGATGAGATCGTTGGATTGCAGCAGCTCTGTGCCAACACAGATCTCCGTATTCCGATAACGGCGGTAATTGTCCTCCGTCCACACAAACATGCATTTTTTTTGTTCATACAAATTGCTTTGCCCGTAGTAATTGGTTTCATACTGGCTCATCTCACCCGCCGCTGTATACAGTTCGTTACAGTATTTTTTTCGTTCTGTACTGATTGATTTTTGCGTGGCGGTATCGTTCTCTTCGCAATTGCCGCAGTCATCATTCTGCTGCCTGGTACCTTTTTTTGAAGATGATATGATTGACATGTTGAATGATTTTAAAATTTAAGAATCCTGTTTTGTTACACATAGTTTATCATTCCTGCAGCATTTTGTGCATGAAACGCAGGATGATAAATTCGGCCGGACGAACCACCGCGAGGCCAATTTCCACAATCATGCGCCCTTCCCATATGTCTAATTCCGTCATGGTTTCCCCGAGCCCTACTTTCACAAAATAGGCTTCGCGGGTGGTAGTGCCCATCAATGCCCCGGCCTTCCATTGCTGGGTGAGGTAATTTTCGATCATGGATTTTACGCGTATCCAGGTATTGCGGTCGTTAGGTTCAAACACAAAGCGCTCCGTAGCATTTTTAGTTGATTCTTCTACCATATTAAAAAATCGTCTCACGGAAATATAACGCCATTCATTGTCGTTGCCGGCCAATGTTCTGGCTCCCCAGATAATGGCGGGGCCTCTTCCTGCGAAAGAACGGATAACGTTAATGGATTTACCGGCAAGGGTATCTACATTCAACCCTTCCTGCTGTTTGTGTGTAACCAATATTTCAGGACGTATAGCAAAATCAATCCCCACATTAGCCGGCGCTTTCCAAACACCCCTGGTATTATCTACTTCGGCATATCTTCCAACAACGGCACTGGAAGCAGGCATGAGCATCTCAATATCTGCAATGGCGCTTTTGGCCATAAAATAATAGGCATTATTTTTTGACTTTAATTCGGCAAGCGTTCCGTTTAAGGAACCATCGCCAACACCAACAATCGTTACCGCATCTTCATCGTCGTACTGGTAATCTAACCTGGTATAGATGCGCGGGTAGTAAACAGCAGCATATTTCATCGTATCAATTGTGCCAAAATCAAAGTCGCGAAGCACCTGTATATTATCAACGGTAGCATCCGGATCTACCCATACGTCTAAAACAGCAAAGCGATCTTTGAGCTCCGCACACTGATCCATAGCTTCCTTATATAACGCATAATAATTACCGGCGCCGGTCATATTCAAACCATCGGGAAATAATAGTAAGGTAACCTCGTTTATCTTTTCAACCTCATCCAGCCCTCCCTGCAGGGTTGCCTGGTCAATTACTCCGCCTCCGCTGTAGTCGCCTACCGATACGATATAGCACGGACCTCCCCCATTAATAAAAAACAGTTGAAGCGAATAATACATCAGGTAGGGAGCAGGTGTAATAACCTTACCCTGCGCATCAATACGCCCGGGCTGTGTAACATCTATGGTTACGGTAATTGTTGTTTCAGGCAGGGGACCACCAAAGAACTGTTCATATTCCAGCATAGAGGAAATGCGTTTGGGTATATTGATCAGATCGGCAGGTTCCTTTAGCTGCGCTTTCTGCGTATATCCGATAAACGCGGGGATAGCCGTTTCAACCGAGGCAATGGACGGAGGGAGTTTTGGAATCTCTTCAATATAAACTCCGGGGGTTTTATATTCTGGCATATGAAAAGGTTTTGTGTTTATAAATTGTTTACGAAACCAGTTTGCGCATACATTATGGTAATAATGGGAACAGGGCAGACGCTCCTACAAAAATGTCTGTATACTGCTTGCCATTTTCTGTTTTTACTAACTCAAAAGGAAGGGGGTTGGGCAGGTAATACGAACTATTATCGGGCTTCTTTAACAAATAAGGGGTGAAGCTTAACGGGCGGGGTAAAATTGAAACAAGGTTGTTGTTTTGCGGGAACAGGAAATCGGGGTGTTCATTTTTCAGCTTTTTCTTTTTATCATGAATGTATCGCCAGAAAGAAAGCCGGCTTTTCATTCTTATTTCAAAAACGGGCGCCGGCACCATACTGCTGTCGGGCATTATACGGGTAAGCAAAAAGCCATTGTTATCCAATAAATGGAAAGCGGGGTCGGTTACCTTTGGCTTCATATTTATTAATCCCCAGCTTTCCCTGAGGTTAACAGGATCATTAAAAAACAGGAAACGGTGTATGGAGGTATTTCCATTATTATCTTTTACTTCAAGGGTATAAAAAATATTTTCATCTGCCGGGAAAGCAGGAAGCGTGGCTATATCTCCCCGGCTGAAATCCAGTGTTATTTTTTGAAGCGGCGCCATGCTTTTAAACGTCAAAGCTTTTTTCTCCGTACCATATTCATCCCTTGAAAGCACTACGGCATTCCCATCTTTATCTTTCAATATCATTTCTGCTTCCGTTATGTTACCGGCAGCGCTGAAATTATAGGAAAAACGCAGCGGAAGCAGGATACGGTCGGTTTCATTTACGAAATGGGTGCCGCTTATATTCAGCCACTGCCCGTTTCCATCTTTATCAATATAGAAAGAACGGGTATCATTAAGACCGAATGAAGCCTGCTCACCCTGTTCATATATCAGGGAAGCGTCAAAGGCTGGTATGCTGTTAGACAAAACGGGATATGCTTTTACACCGGTAACATTTTCATTTGAAAAATAATATACTGCATTCGTCAGCCGCTGCATTTTAGCACTGGTATACGCATCCCAGGCATTGTTTTTCCGTACGATAAGGAAAGCAATATTCGAGGCATCGGGCAAAGGGATCAGGGGTTGATAAACCACCGTTCCGTCAGGAAGCTTTTGCCTTTTCACTTCCACTCCAACCTTGCAACCGGCATAAGAAGGCAGTAATTTCAGGTGATAATCCCGGAAGGTTTTACGTACACTTTCCGGGAGGTCAAAACGCAGCTCACTGTTAATATCCCTGTCGCCACGCGCAAAGCGGTTAAATAAAAAGTTAATTCTGTCTGTTTGCGCGGCCAAGTCAAATACCGTTTGCCCGTTAGGTTGGGTAAGATAAAACTCGTGGAGCAGCTTTACTTCAAATAATATTTTATAAATAACCCCCATCAATGACCGGTTGGTATTTTTGAAAAATGGGTTTCTATTTCTTCAATCAATGGCACTTCTCTCAGCACTTTGCGTTCCGTAATAGCTATCAGCCGAAGTTTATACAATACAAAAGGCATCTGCTTTCCACCCAGCGTGCCCCACAAATGATTGACCTGCTCAAAACTGAGCGTATACATTTCATGACGGATAGTAAGCTGCAGCAGGTCTTCATTAGTAAAGGAAGGCGTGCCACCCGAAACAGAACCGCCTGAAGAAAAGGAATTTTTACTTTGAAAAAAAGCAATCACCAGTGAAAGCCTTTCCAATGCATCTGTATAACTATTATTGTCTGCCGATTTATTGCAAGCAGTAACAAGCAGGTAAAGATTCAGAAAAACAGGAGGATTTTCATATTGCGCCACGCTGGCAAACTCCTTTTTTACGAAGGCATTGTTTTTCAGCGTACTTTCTTCTTCAATGTTCACCAGGGTAAAAACGATCTTGTCATCTAAATTCACACCACTGGCAGCAGACTCAAAAAGCCCGATATTTTCAATTACCACTATATCTTCCGCAGCGGCATATCCATGCGAGGAAAGATAGGTTACCAGTTCACGGCGCAATAAGCCAAGTGCTTCGTGGATCATACCCGATGTGTTTCAATGGTAAAAAGTGTACCCTCTCATAACGTAAAAAAATTGAGTGTACCCATTTGCCCAACACAGGAAGTGTTCAATTCTTTCACGATATGATATGGATATTTTTTCGGGGGCAGGGCAACAAGGTGTGCGGAAGTTTGCAGGGCGGATGATTTACTTGCAGGAACACGGAGGCCAAGGTAAAAAGTTTACCTGTCAGATGCAATAACCCATTTGTGGTATTTTTGGTTAATGCGGCCTGACCCTCCTGCCGTTGGGTACCGACCGCATAATCAAAAAGATGCCGCAGGTCAGCAGGTAGTACCTGCAAATCTGCGGCAAAAATGAAAGTCCTGCTCATGATTCAGGTTACTTTCTGCGCTTTCCTTCTCCTTTATTCATTTCCTGCGTTCTTACGGCTGCGGATTTATAGCACTTGTATCTGTTTGGGGATAAAGCGTATCGGAAGGAGCGGTCGTAATGGAATCGGCACTGTTGTTCTCTATGCTATCCGTAGAAGGATTGCCACAGGCTGAAAAAATAAAGCAGGTTATGCAGATCAATAATAAGTTCTTCATAGCTTTTGTTTTATTTGATTAAAAAGATAATTCTGCAATAACGTTGCCAGTAATTTCAGCAGCAATATTCATCCTGCAGGTGAAAATGCCGCGCCATTAAGGGGAATTTCATCCACACCTTTTAATCCTACCCGGATCGCCGGAAAGAAAATCAAAAAAAATTTTGATAATAAAAAATCAGTATTATATTTGCAGTGTACTAATACAATAGTACACTAAATCACTACATATGGTCTCTGTACAAAACCTACACTTTGGCTACAGCAAAAAAAAGGTGTTTACCGGTTTGAGCCTTCAGCTACAACCGGGCTTTATTTATGGTTTGCTGGGTAAAAACGGTACCGGTAAATCAACCCTGCTGCGCAATATCGCGGGAACGCTTTTCCCCGACACGGGAAGCATTACAGTAGGAAATCATGTGCCGGGCAAAAGAAAACCCTCCTTTTTACAGGACGTATTTATGGTAGCGGAGGAGTTTTTTCTCCCCGACATCACACCCGCAAGACTGGCAAAATACAATGCGCCGTTCTATCCAAAATTCAACTACGACCAGTATAACCGTTACCTCATCGAGTTTGAAATACCGATTGATAATACCATTCAAAGCATGAGCTACGGGCAAAAGAAAAAAACACTCATCAGTTTCGGGCTGGCATGCAATACGGCTTTATTGCTAATGGATGAGCCTACCAACGGTTTGGATATTATGAGCAAGAGCCAGTTCCGTAAAGTAATAGCAAGCGCTTTGGATGAAAACAAATCCATTATCATCAGCACACACCAGGTAAAAGACTTAGAAAATCTTATTGACCGCATTACCATTATTGATGAAGGAAAGATCCTGTTTGATCAAACCATTGAGCAGATCACGCATCACCTGAATTTCAAAATTTCTTTTGATCCCGAAGAAATTCAGCAATCACTATACAACGAACCGTCATTAAAAGGCAATGCTGTCATTACCCGCAACGCCATGCATGAAGAAAGCCGCCTGGATCTTGAAATGCTGTACAAAGCCATTATTGTAAACCGCGACAAAATTCATTCTGCTTTTAACTGATAAAGATATTACCATGAATAATTCATTTAGTTTTTCAAGGCTGGGGCTGCTCATTAAAAAACAATGGTTCGACAATGCGAAGCTTTACAGCTTATCTGTGCTGGCGCTTATAGGTTTGCTATCCATCATATTTATTTTTTGGGCCATTGCAAATGAAAGCCGTTACGATGAAGAAGATACCTATGTTATTTTCCTCGTTCTTTTTTTTGGCGCGGGCTTAATATTCGCCAGCACCACATTTGGGGCATTGAGCGATAAAGCCAAAGGCACTTACTGGCTCAGCATTCCGGCAACGCATACCGAAAAACTGTTGTGCGGTATTTGTTATTCGCTTATTGCTTTTCCTGTCGTTTTTGCGGTGAGCTTTTTTATTATCCAGCAAATCACTTTTTTTGCTATCCGCTTAAACCCTCATAACATAATAGAACCTGTACGCAACCTGAAAGATCATGTCATCATATTTTGCTATATTTTTCTGGCGCTCCAATCCCTGTTCATTCTTGGCTCTGTATATTTTGAAAGATATGCCTTTATAAAAACCATACTGGCCGCACTGTTTATCATATTCCTTTTTATGCTGGCAGGCATATTTTTCGCGAAAAATTTATTGCCTCACAATAGTGGTATGCGGGGTTTAACCAGCTTTGTAATATATGGCGATAATGAAATGAAGCTGTACCGGTTAGCACCCTGGATTGAAGATGCGGTTATAGCACTCGCAAAATTTATATGGGCGCCTGTTTTTTGGGTAGCCACTTATTTCAGGCTGAAGGAAAAGGAAATATGATCGAGTACCTATTAAAAATTTGTAACCATGCAATTCAAAGATAGTCAGTCAATATACCTGCAGATAGCAGATTACGTGTGCGAGAAGATCCTGCTCGGGGAATGGAAGGCGGAAGAACGCATTCCATCGGTGAGGGAGCTGGCTGTGCAACTGGAAGTGAACCCCAATACCGTAATGCGCACTTTTGATTTTTTACAGCAGCAGGAGATCATTTATAACCAGCGCGGCATCGGCTATTTTGTAACCGCTAATGCCAGGGAACGGGCCCTTGGCTACAGAAAGGAAGCTTTTTTGCAAAAAGACCTTCCCGGCGTATTCAGGAACATGTACCTGCTGGGCATGAATACCGAAGAATTGAAACCCCGGTTTGAAAAATTCATTAAACAAAACTTTTCATAACATAATACCACGGTATGAAAACAAGTAACAAAATATTATTAAGCCTGTTCGTGCTGCCTTTTATGATCCTGACTTTTATCTATGCTTCCTTATACGCGAAGTATAAAAACGGTGAATACGTTACAGAACAGCAGGTGGAAAATGAAAGAAGCGCGCTTACCATAACAGATCACTTTACTGAGATAGACCTCGGCAGATTTAAGCGGGGACATATTTCAATAAAGCATTCGGACAGCTTTGCCATACGGGTAGACAACTGGAATAAAGACAAAATTCAATTTCAGTCGGAAGCCGGCGTTTTAACGCTGCGCTCAAAAAATCAGCACGATTATTTACCGGTTACCGTGTACTGTCCCGGCTTTTTAAAGCTTTCTATTGACTCTGCTAATGCTGAAATTGATCCGGTTACCCTAACCGGCGCCACAATGCATATTGGCGCGGAAGGAAATGTAACATTCCACGGTTCAGCAGACAGTTTAACGGTAAACGTTAAACGAAGCGGTACGATTACTTTGGGCAGCACCGCCGATGTAAAATGGCTTAACCTTCAACTGGCTAATGGCAGCAGGTTCAACAATGAGCAGGGCAGTGTACAGCAAATCGGGAACCTTGTGCTAGAAGACAGCGCCACGCTGAATGTGAATGGCAAAACCATGCGCATGATTGCAGAAAAGAACAATCCTTAAAATATTAATATATCAAATCATGAAAAAGAATTTTCATTCCATTATAATGCTTCTTTCGCTGATCGCATTATGCATCGCGCTGCACCATACCTTGCATGCAGGAACAGAACCCGAAAAAGACCAGGCTGGAAAAGAAAGATTGATATTGTCACCTGCTGCCCAGGCTTTTCCGTCTGCCTTTTTTATTGGTTTGGAATAATCGCTGTATCACAAATAATTCGTGCCTGTTTGTAACATTCGTGGCAAAATATTACTTCTTGGACAGCCTCATTTTTTTGCATAATAGCATCGGGTAACAATTGCATATACTTTCACCACTTCCCTTCACAAAATTCACTTAGCCGGCCGATTCAACTTATCACTTATTTTTGTGTGATGGCAGCTCCACTGGCAGAACGACTACGGCCTCAATCATTAGATGAACTGGTAGGACAGGAACATCTTACCGGACAGGGAAGCATTTTGCGCAAGGCAATCCAGCAGGGTAAGATACCTTCTATGATCTTATGGGGACCACCTGGTGTTGGCAAAACAACCATCGCCCACATCATCGCGCATACGCTGCATGTTCCATTTTATACATTAAGCGCTATCAGTGCGGGAGTGAAAGAAGTAAGAGAAGTAATTGAAAAAGCAAAGCTTCAGTCTGAGAGTATTTTATTCATTGATGAAATTCATCGTTTCAATAAGGGACAGCAGGATGCATTACTGGGCGCGGTGGAAAAGGGTACAATTACCCTTATTGGGGCCACTACCGAAAATCCATCTTTTGAAGTAAATGCCGCCTTACTGAGCCGCTGCTTAGTATACGTATTAAAGCCGCTTGATGAAACGGCTTTGAAAAAATTACTTGCACTGGCTATTGAAAAAGATGCGGAGCTCAGTAAACGCAAAATAATGCTCAAAGAAATTGCTGCGCTTTTGAATATTTCGGGAGGCGATGCCCGGAAATTACTGAACCTGCTGGAGATCGTAACAGACGCTGTTCCGGATAACGAAGTGCTGATCACTGACGCAATGGTAATGGACATTGCGCAAAAGCGCATTGCACTGTACGACAAAAGCGGCGAGCAGCACTACGATATTATTTCGGCATTCATTAAATCTATCCGCGGCAGCGATCCCAATGCAGCCGTATACTGGTTGGCAAGAATGATCGAAGGCGGCGAGGATGTAAAATTCATCGCCCGGCGGTTAGTGATCCTGGCCAGCGAAGATATTGGCAATGCCAACGCCAATGCCCTCTTGCTGGCCAATGCCACGTTTGAAGCGGTAAATAAGATCGGGTACCCGGAGTCGAGGATAATATTATCGCAATGCGCTACCTATCTGGCTTCATCACCCAAAAGCAACGCCGCCTATCTTGCTATTGACGGGGCCCTGGCCGCTGTAAAGCAATTTGGCGACCTGCCCGTGCCCCTCCATATTCGCAATGCCCCTACCAAACTGATGAAAAACTTAGACTATGGAAAAGGCTATCAATATTCGCACGATTACCAGCATAACTTTTCGGCCCAGGAATATTTACCGGATGAAATAAAAGGAACGGCATTTTATAATCCCGGCAAAAATGCAAGGGAAGAAGAGTTAAGAAAATGGCTGAAGGGATTGTGGAAAGAGAAGTATGGATATTAAATTTGAAATCTGAGATTTAAAATTTGAGATGGGCTCGGGTTACAGGGTTCAGGTTTCAGGGGAGTTATGCTAACGACAGGCTGAGCTCTTCCTCTTTGGATTTTTTTAATTTACAGTTTATCGTTTGTAGCTTACGGTTGCATTTGGCTTCGAATTTCGAACTTTCTGCTTCGGATTTGAATTTTTATTTGGTTCTTGTTTTTTGCTTTTTGGAACTTTGTATTCGGTTATCATACATCAAATTCTTATGGTGCTGCAATGGAAAATTAAAACATTCGATGAACTCACAGTGCATGAGTTGTACAAAATAATGCAGTTACGCATGAAAGTATTTGTAGTGGAGCAGCAGTGCACTTTCCTTGACGCTGATGATAACGATCAGAAAGCGTGGCACTTATGTGCATGGAACGAAGACAGCCTTGTGGCGTATACCCGCCTTTTTGCCCCCGGAACAATATATACGGAAGCTGCAATTGGAAGAGTAGTTAATGCGGCAGAGGTTCGGGGAACCGGCATAGGTAAAGCGTTGATGGAACGTTCTGTTCTTACTGTATATCAATTATTTGGACGTACCCCTATCCGGATCGGCGCCCAGTTATACCTCAAAAAGTTTTATGAAAGTGTAGGATTTATACAGGATAGCGATATCTACCTGGAAGACAAGATTCAACATATTAAAATGATCCTCCTTTAAAGCATATTTCTGCTCACAACAGTTTTTGATTCTATCTATTCCTCTCCGGGGTTGTCTTTTCTTATTATACTATTTTATAGCATAGCCCGTTAATTAGGTCAGTCTAATACTTTTTGAAAGCATAAATCCGCTCTCATGACACAAAAATTACCCAACCTGGTTTTTCGTGCCTGTATTATTACGGCCATAAGTTTCTTTTCTGTACAATCGTATGGTCAGTATATCTTTTTTGATAAGCCTGTATACGAAATAGGGATCAATGTAGGCCCTTCCAATTTGCTTGGCGATTTAGGCGGACGCTACGGTACGGGTAAAACATTTCTGAAAGACAATAACATCCAGATGACCAAACTGATGAAAGGTGCTTATCTCACCATTCGTCCGAGTGAGTTTTTGGGTATAACGCTTGCTGCAAATTTCACAACGCTTGAAGGCGCCGACAGTATTATTGTGGATAAAGGCGGACCTGAAGTTGCCCGCAAGAACAGAAATCTTTCGGCCCGTATTCCTATACAGGAAGTTACGTTAACGGGTGAAATATACCCCCTGGTATTCCTTGAAAATGATGACAAAGACCTGTATCATAAATTCCGTCCTTACGGCGTAATAGGTATTGGCGTCTTTCATTTTAACCCTAAGGGACAATATACAGCACCTAATGGCACAAAAACCTGGGTTGACCTGAAGCCTTTGCGCACTGAAGGTCAGGGTATGCCTCAATATCCCGACAAAAAAGAATACAGCCTTACTCAAATCAATATTCCTTACGGCGTAGGTATACGTTATTATTTCTCCGATAAAGTAAGCGCCGCATTTGAAATCGTAAACCGGAAAACCTTTACCGACTATATTGATGACATAGGAACAGAATTTATTGCCGACAGTGATTTCGACAGCTATTTTGGCGCGGGATCGCAAACCGCGGCCATTGCCAAACAAATGCACAATAAAGCCCAGCTCATAAGCCCCGGCGTAAGGATACCTCATTATAACGAAGGCAATAAACGGGGTACGCCTACCCGTAATGACTCGTATTATGCCGCCACCATTAAAGTAGGCATTCGCCTGGGAGGCAACGGCGGTTCATCCGGTATTTTACGCTGCCCGATGGTGTTTTAAAATATTTAATAGCCCATATTTAAAAACAAAAACCATGAAAAGAAGCATTACCTCCAATATTGTAACGATAAGGGTTACTTTAATAGCTATACTGATTATTTACACCTTTATTGCCAACGCATAAGCGCGCAGGAACTGAGGCTTTCATTTGCCTGTTCTCCGGTTCAATAATGATATATCCACTGCATATCAATATTGCCCGTTCGCAATCCTTATCTTTGTGGCAAATTTTTTCAATGGAACCCGTTTCAAAGAAGGCCAGTGAATCATTAGTAATGATGACGGAACTGGTATTACCTAATGATACCAACGTGTTTGGAAATCTGATGGGCGGCAGGCTCATGTACTGGATGGATATTGCTGCCGCGCTGGCTGCGCAAAAGCACGCCAATGCCCCGGTGGTTACGGCCTCCGTTGATAATATTTCTTTTGAAGCGCCGATTCTGCTGGGAAACGCCGTGTATATTGAAGCCAAAGTAAGCCGGGCATTCACCACGTCAATGGAAGTACATTTGCATGTATGGGGAGAAGATTTAAAACGGCAGCATAAATACAAAAGCAATGAAGCCTATTATACATTTGTGGCCCTGAACGCTGCGGGAGCCCCATCACCCGTTCCCCGGCTTACACCCCAACTGGAAGAGGAACAGAAATTATATGAAGGCGCCATGAGAAGAAGACAGCTCAGGCTGGTATTAGGCGGAAAAATGAAGCCCGATGAAGCGCTTGAGCTGAAAGCGCTCTTTTTTAACGGGGCAGAAACTACACAGTTTTAGCTTTATACGCATCGCTTTGTTCTATTGCATCCATCAATTGATTTAATATGCTGTCTAAACTGTTTTCATAATTAACAGCAAGCGGCGCCTTAAAATTTACGGTTAACAACACGCCTTTCCGCATAAGCTTCAGGTTTTTTTTATGGAACGCCTTATTAAAACCATCTATTACAATCGGCACTACCACGCAATGGCTTTGCTTTATCAGAAAAGCTGTGCCTTTACGCCCGGGTGCAAAAGGGGTAGTAGTTCCCTGGGGGAAAGTGATCACCCAGCTCCGGCTCAGCGCTTTTAAAATTTTTTTGGTATCGGAAAGGTTTAATCCTTTTCTCACGGCCTTATCATCTTCCACCCACGTACGCTTAACAGTTAAGGAGCCCGCCAGCGCCATTAACCTGCTCATGAAATTTTTTCGCATGGTATCTTCCGCCGAAACAAAATATACATTGGTAAAAGGATTAAGCAGGTAATAGGGCACACCCAGCTTGTTTGTTTTTCTCCACTTCACTGCGCAAAAAATATGCAGGAAAGCGATCACGTCCATAAAATAGGTTTGGTGATTGCTCACAAATAATACATTTTTCCGGGGTAAGTTCCTGAGATGTTCCGTACCGGAAATTTTAATACGGTTCATCATTGCCAGCCCCGGATAAGACAGGGACCCAATGATAACATATACGATCTTTCGTACCAGTTTTACATAGCGTAGCCTTTCAAAAAATGAAACCATTAGTAAATATTTATACTCCTCATTTGCTTTGCAATATAGGCTATTTGCAAAAACTTTGTTAACTCCTGCGCAACGCTTCCTATAAATATGCAATCAGTAAAAGAATAACATCCTGTCTGAAATTATAATTATGAAAAAACTGGTATTCACATCCGCATTAGCCATTGTGCCGGGGAAAGCAGCACCATTGATTTCAAAAAAATTAAATTGAAGTTTGAAGTACAAACCGTTTTTGCCCTGCAATAAGTTTAACCGGGTAGCCGCCGGAAATAAATAATGACCGGCGGCACTTTCCACCCTCACCCCTACCTTCTCTGGGCAGTCAGCGTTCAGCCTTCAGCCATCGGCTAAAGTATACTAACGACGAGCTTATTCGTTCTCTCCTTTCACGTCTCACGGTCTAACCTCTCACCATTCCCTACCCCGTTTCCTTTATATTTGCAGCATGCAAACAGATACCGTAATTTTCGACATGGACGGGCTGCTCATTGATTCTGAACCTTTGTGGGAAGAAGCGGCAGCAGAAGTTTTACAGGAATTCAACATACAGCTAACTACAAAACAATACCACGATACCAGGGGTTTGCGCACCGAAGAATGGGTTACCCACTGGTTTCATTATTTTAAAATAAAGCCTGAATTTATCAACGATGCTATTGAACTGACCATTCAAAAAGCAATTGAAAAGATTGATACCCGTGGGATAGCCATGCCCGGCGTACAGGAAATTTTTGCGCTGCTACAGCAGCATCAATATAAAATAGGATTAGCCACTTCTTCGCCAATGGCAGTGGTACATGTGGTAGCCGATAAATTAAATATCCGCCGCTACCTGCAAGCCATGACCTCTGCCCAATCCCTGAGCTTTGGTAAACCCCATCCCGAAGTATACCTTGCCTGCGCTGCGGAGCTGCAATCTGCTCCCGTTAAATGTATTTGCTTTGAAGATTCATTTAATGGCATGATCGCCGCCAAGGCAGCAAGAATGAAATGCGTGGTGGTTCCCGATAAAGTTATGAGGGACCTGCCCCAATGGAATGCCGCCGATCTGCAATTGAACAGCCTGGCCGATTTCGGTGAAGCGCAATTGAAGCGTTTTTTATAAATAAAGCAATATTTGTGGTATCCATAAAATGGAAGACCCCATGTTGAAGTTCGCCCATATGTTTGAAAAAAAATTCCTGGTGGTGAAAAACCGCCTGAGAAAAAAGCATAGCATATTTTCCCTGTTCAACCGGCTAATTCTTCGCAAATAAATCCTGTTGTTTTTTTTGAATATGGTTGTTCAAAAAGTACATGAGCAATATGGCCACCATCATAGACAGCACTACTACATAACCGAGTGTGTTGTAATGCACCAAAGCACCACTGCTGTTTTGCACTACAATCATTCCTGCTATAGCCGAAGCTATGCCACCCGATATTTGCTGCACAGCAGCATTGATACTCATAAAAGCGCCTCTGTCCTGTGGCTGCGGCACCGCGGTTAGTAATGCCGATGCTGAGATCATCCGCGATGAAATTCCCACAAACAATATTACATTCAGCGCAATGGCAATCCATAGCGGGGTAGCGCCTAAGTTTGTATATATAAGCACCATGCATATACCAAGTACAGATCCGAGGACAAAGATTTTATATTTTCCAACTTTATCGCTCAGCCGCCCTATCAATGGTCCGAAAAGGATGGAAAAAAAACCCGTCACACCATATAATAAAGGCAGGCGCTCTAATGATATCTTCATATTATTGGTCATAAAAGCACTGCCAAACGGCATGAGCATAAACCCGCCTGTAGCCAGTAAAATAGTGGCCGTAAACCCTTTCACATAATCAGAATCAGAAACGGTTTTCCACAAATGCTGAAATGCACTCCCCTTATGTTTTAATAGAAGATGTTCGGTTACCGGTTGCATAAATATCCAAATGACGCATCCCACAATAACAGCAAACCCGGCTATCATCCAAAACGGCGAATGCCAGCCGAAATAATTTGCCAGCAATAATCCAACAGGAATGCCTAATACCTGGCTTGCAGCAAAAGCCATTTGTACAAACCCCATTACCCTTCCTCTTGTTTGCAGCGCAAATAAATCCGTAATAATGGCGAAACCTACAGCCCCTATAACGCCTCCAAATAAACCGGTTATTATACGTGCTACCAGCAAAAAATGGTAATTGGGCGCAATAGCGCACAATACAGTACCGGCAATAAAACCAGCATAAAAGAACAAAAGCATTTTTTTCCTGTCGAATTTATCGGCGAAGCCTGCAGCCAGTAACCCGGAAGCACCGGCGCTGAAAGCATAAGCCGATACCACCAATCCAAACTGGGAAGGCTTAATATTTAACTCCGGTAGCAATATGGCTCCAAGCGGAGATAATACCATGAAATCTAAAACAACTGTAAACTGTAATATGGCCAGTATGGCAATTACAAATTTTTGATACCCGGTAAAAGTATGCCCGACAGCGCCTTCCTGATGATTCATATATGTTCAGATAAAAGTGAATACAATTTATTCAGGCTGCAATGCTTTTATAACCAGCTTAAATGTTTGTTTCATAATGGTGTCCGTAAGCTTAAAGTTTTCATTCATCATAGACTTTTCATTAAGATGAAATCTTACAAGAGCATAAAAGCTGCCATAGGCAAGCGACCAGAAAATTTCGGGTTCCATCTTTACAAGCTCGCCGCGCCTTATGGCATTCAGCACAAAGTGTTTCATATTGTTCTTAAAAACAGACAGTTTAACATCGCCGTTATTTATTAAAGGTGAGTTCCTGAACTGCTCGTAAAACTGGTAATGCACCGGGTATTTCAGTATGAAGCGCAGCCTGTTTTTCCATTGCAACCATAAGCCTTCTTCAAGAGACAGGTCGGCGCTGAAACCCGTCAGCGCCACATGGGAAAAAGTTTCCTGCACCTGTATAAACAACTGGTTCAGCAGGTCTTCGCGGTTTTTAAAATAGATATAAATGGTAGAAGCGGAGATATTGGCAGCCCTGGCTAATTTTTGCATGCTCAGCCCGTCAAAGCCCTCTATCACAATCATTTCCATTGCTTTTTCCCGGATGGCTATTTCTTTATTTTCATCTTTCTTACGCATGATGAAGCGAAAATAAACGAATATTCGTTCATTTTATAATAAAAGGTTTCCACATCTGTCTTTTCATCTCTCCAATTCGCCGAAGGGAACACAACCCGGCTGAAACTTACGCATAAAGGGCTGGAATCATTCCCGTTAACAAATCCGGATATGGCCAAAGAAAATTTTGCCGGAGGATGGAAACAGATCATTGGAGAATCGCTGAAAACATTTGTTGAAAAGTGACGCTATGCAGCTTTAACAAAGCCACTGTATAATAAATACTATTTTGCAGCCGTTTGTAGCTTATAAAGCCATATCCAGCAAATTTCTTTCAATGAAAAAATTGATATACTTACTATTATGCTTTTCTACAGTAACCGTGCTGGCGCAGAATAATAAAAAGCCTGCCACCGCTCCACCCGCACTGCCTAAAGTAACCATAACCATCGGCGGATTTAAAGGTGGCGATATCACTTCGGATATACTTTCCCGTATTATTGATTCCTCCCTGGTAGCCCGTGATGAAAAGGGAAATAAATATGCTATTGTCCGTTTCCGGTCTATTTATAAATTTAAAAGCAGCTATGAAGATCCGGAAACCGGCGTGCGAAAAACAACAGACGATATGCGCATCAACGACTTCAACGACACCAGTATAATGACTGAACTGTGGCGGCAAAGTATTAAAGATAATATCGTTAAAGGCGACCAGATGATCCTGGATAACATGATTGTGCAGCTGAAAAACGGCAATAAAATAATGGCGCCTGCCATTACATTTAAAGTGATCCGGTAGCGCACTGGACAGTTAACACCCAAAAGTAGTTGTACGGGTCTGGGATTATATGCTTAAACAACTACAGGTCTCCATCACCTACCCGAATAAATCAGACATTCGATGACCTTTTTTGGTCAACTCCCCGACAATTTGTAATGCACTCATCCGATACGGCCTTTTCTAAAATTTCTGCTATTTTTGGAAAACAAAGATATTGGAACATACCCAACCATACAATGAGAAAGCGTTACTGCACCAGTTAGCAAAAGGCAGTGAAGAAGCCTTTACGGCCATCTTCCATCATTACAGGGGCAAGCTGTATCACTACATCTTCACCATTACCTCCTCGAGGGAAATGGCGGAGGATACCGTGCATGATGTGTTTTTGAAAGTATGGACCCACAGGGAGAAACTGGCTAATATAGAAAACATGAATGCCTACCTGTACAGGGTTTGTCATAACCAGGCCATTGGCGGGCTGAGGCGAATGGCCAAAGAAACCCTGATACTGGCTGAACTGCAGCAGGAAGATATACCGCTCCTTCCCAATGTTGACCCTGCCGGTCAAAGAGAAATCCGGAACTCCATACAGGAGGCAGTAAGCAAACTCAGCCCTCAGCAACGTAAAATATTTCTTCTCAGCCGCCAGGACGGCTTAAAGCATAAGCAGATAGCCGAACAACTTGGTGTGTCTATCAATACAATTAAAACCCATTTGGGGCAAGCCCTTCGGTTTTTAAGAGAAGAAATCGGTCAGCAATACAAACTCCAAGCCACCGCTATTTGGGTTATGTTCCAGCTTACGTAAAAAAGTTGTCTTGCCGCCTCATCCTCTTTTGCATCTCATTCGTTACATATCCGTTAACGGGGAATTTTTTAGTATTCATTTGAATACTTATTGTTTACTCCAATAATGATATATGAAGGATGAGCGCATACAATATTTATTTAACCGCTACCGTACAGGAACCTGCTCGCCTGAGGAAAAGAAAGAGCTTTCCTTGCTTTGCCTGCTACCTGAAAATCAAAAGATCCTTGAAAAATTATTGGAAACCACCTGGGAACAAACTCCGTTAGAAAATGACATGCCCGCCAGAAAAGGGGCCTCGATATTGCAAAATATCCTGGACTCATCTGCCAGGGAAGGGATGCCTGTTAAAAAAATAGAATGGCGTCGCTGGGTGGCCGCTGCCGCTGTTATAATGACTGCAGGTCTGGGCAGTTACTTCTTCTTATTTCATAAAAAAAATATACCGGGGGAAACCGTACTGGCCGTTACTCCCAATGATGTAAAACCGCCAAAGACCAGTAAAGCAGTTATTACATTGTCCGACGGAAGCGTGCTGTATCTCGATAGTGCCGGTAAAGGGCAGTTAGCCATACAAGGCAATGTGAAGCTGGTAAAACTCGCCAATGGGCAAATTGCATATGAGACCGCAGATGGCAGCACGACCCCGGAACCGCAGTATAACACGCTATCAAACCCCCGTGGCAGCAACATAATAGACATTAAACTATCCGATGGCTCGCATGTATGGCTTAATGCCGGTTCCACTATACAATACCCCGTGGTATTTACAGGAAATGAGCGAAAAGTTTCCATAACCGGTGAAGCTTATTTTGAAGTTACCCGCAATCCGGCGAAACCATTTAAAGTGGCAAATAACAAGATGGAAGTGACTGTATTAGGAACACATTTTAATGTGAACGCGTATGATGATGAACCAAACGTTAAAGTAACATTACTGGAAGGTGCTGTAAAAATAAAGCATTCAGGCTTCACCAAAGTTTTACAGCCTGGCCAGCAGGCGCGCATCACCAATGAAATACTGGTTACTGATAATATAGACATAGAAGAAGTAATGGCATGGAAAACCGGGAAATTCGTTTTTGGAGAAAAGGCAGATATAGCAACCGTTATGCGACAAGTGGCAAGATGGTATAATGTGGATATTGAATACCGTGGAAAAATTACTTCTCATTTTGGAGGAACGATATCCAGACAGGTAAACATCTCAGAAATAATCAATGTTTTGGAAGCCACGGGGCATTTGAAGTGTAGTATAGAGGGGAGAAAGATTATTGTATCACCATGAATTCGTCATAAACCATTAAATAAGTTTCGGATACATTAAAATGGCCAGCAGTGGTGGAACACGCTGGCCATAGCCTGGATTAACACCTAATACAATCAGCGAGATTATTTATTCATTAACCCAAACAAAACAAAGTTATGGTATTAAAGGCTTTTGGCCTCGCCCGTTCCATACCGGGAGGCTTTTTCTGCAGGAGTAATGCAGGCGCTGCGGAAGAAGACCTTAAACGAAGCCGCTCAATTAAACAATTGCTGAATGCAATGAAACTAACTGCTATCTTTTTACTTCTGGCCTGCCTCACGGCAGGAGCAAAAGGGTTTTCCCAAATTACCCTGGCGGAAAAAAATGCTCCTTTGCAAAGAATATTTAAAGCCATTCAAAAGCAAAGCGGCTACGATTTTTTTTATACCTATGAAGTAATTGAAAAGGCCGGCAACGCAACAGTCAACCTGTACCGGATGCCGCTGGAAAAGGCCATCGAAGAGGTGCTGAAAGATAAACCGCTCACCTATATTATCACCGGCAAAACGGTGGTAATAAAAGAGAAGGCAGCCCCCTCTTCTAACATGGAAGGAACACCGGACCTTCAGGATATGCAGAAAAAGATCAGCGGTGTGGTAAAAGATGAAAAAGGAATGCCGCTCGACGGGGCTTCCGTAGTGGTGCGCAGCAGCGGCAAAGGCGTAAGCACGGATTCAAAAGGAAGATTTACGGTAGAAGCGGATACAGGAGATATACTGGAATTTTCCCGCGTGGGATATAAGACGGCTTCTGTAATCATCGGTTCTGATGCATTTTTAGAAATAAGCATGCAGGTGGAAATTACTGCTGCAACGGAAGTAATAGTGGTAGGTTATGGCACTCAAAAAAAGACCAATGTAACAGGCGCCGTAAATACCGTGAACATGAAAGAAGTGGCAGGCAACAGGGCTACCACCAATATTGCACAGTTGCTGCAGGGTGTTGTACCGGATCTGCAGATCACCTATTCTTCGGGTGAACCGGGAGCTTCCACAGGCCTGAATATAAGAGGTACCACAAGCATCGGTTCCGGCTCCAATGGTTCACCGCTGATATTACTTGACAACGTTCCGGTAGCTTCGCTTTCCTTAATTAATCCTAATGATATTGAAACCGTAACTGTATTGAAAGATGCCGGCTCGGCTGCAATATATGGCGCCAGATCGGCCTGGGGAGTTATCCTGCTCACCAGTAAAAACAAGGCGGGCGCTAAAAAAACAAGTATTGAGTATGCTAACAACCTGGTCTTCAGCCGTCCGCTGGAAGTGCCTCAGAAAGCTACTCCGCTCCAAACCGTTCAATCTTTTAAAGACATGAACTTTGCACCGGGAACCGGCCAGAATGTAGACGAATGGATAAACTTATTGCATGACTATGCCCAAAATCCGGCTCAATACGGATCAGGATATACTGTTCAAAACGGCGTTATCTATCCTTTACGGGAGAATGATATCTGGGGTGAAATGGTCTCCAAAAACGCCTTTCAGCAAACGCACAACCTGGCAATAAGCGGCGGAACAGAAAAGACTTCCTACAGGATTGCGGGCGCTTTTACCAATGAAGACGGCATACTGATAACCAATAAGGATAGTTACAAGCGGTACAATCTTACTGGTTTTATCAATTCGCAGATCACTCCCTGGGCAAATGCCCAGTTGAGTACCATGTACTCCAACGCCAATAAACGTTTCCCGTATACAGGATATGGGTTTGACATATTCGGATCGGCATCTGTATTACCTTCTTACAGCCTGATCGGAGATTCGCTTATTGACGGAGTACATGTGCCCTATGCCACTCCGAAGAACCTGATTGAGAACGCGGCGGTAAGCAACAACAGGTTAGACAATATCAGGTTGTCCGGTAAAGTAACCCTGAATATTTTTAAGGGATTTAATGTTGTAGGAGAATATACTTACGACAAGACGAATACTGTTAATACCAGCTATGACAAACCATTTAATATTATCACATTAGCCAGTTTTGTTCCCAACCCTACCGTTACTGCTGATAAGGCAAAATATTATAAATACAATGATTTTACGGACTATCATGCCCTGAACATTTACGGTACCTACGAAAGAAAACTGGATGATCACCTGTTTACGCTGGTTGCCGGATTTAACCAGGAAAGTTCCTATTTTGAACTGCTGAATGCGCAGATGTCGAACATGATCAATCCCAACCTTCCTTATTTAGATGGCGGCACCGGTGTTATTCAGCCGGATGACAATGGTTTTGACGGATTTTCTGAATACGCGGTGCAGGGATACTTTTACAGGTTCAACTACGCATATAAAGGAAAGTATTTACTGGAGACCACGGGAAGGTATGATGGCTCCTCCAAATTCCCCGAAGGAAGAAGATGGGGATTTTTCCCTTCTGTATCAGCCGGCTGGCGGGTATCAGACGAAATATTTATGAAGGCGCTCAAACCCGTGCTGTCTGATCTGAAAGTCAGGGCAAGCTATGGTAATGTAGGCAACCAGTCCATTGGTAATTATCTGTTCTATTCGGGAATGAAAACCCGGCCCACCTCCAACTGGGCTGATGTATCGGGGGTGAGGTACCTCACGCTGGATGCTCCGGGACTGATCAGCGGCGACTTTACATGGGAAAAAGTAACTACCCGGAATCTCGGCATTGATCTTGGGCTGTTCAACAACAGGTTTACCGGCAGTTTCGACCTTTTTAAGCGCACCACAACAGGCATGCTGATCCCCGGTGCACAACTGCCTGCTGTATTGGGTGCCAGTGCTCCGCTTCAAAATACCGCCGATTTAAAATCTACGGGCTGGGGGTTGCAGGCTGCCTGGAAAGACCAGATAGGTAAAGTGAATTATCAATTCGGATTTACGCTTTCCGATAACAAAGCCTTCATTACCAAATACGATATTAATACAACCCGTCTCCTCACACAATATTATGTAGGTCAGCAAATAGGAGAGATTTGGGGTTATGAAACTGATGGGTTCTATACCGTGGAGGACTTTGTTGACGGCAGTTTGAACAGCAATCTGCTGGGAGGAAAATTACGTGACGGAGTGATCAGCTACCAGGGCGAAAATCCCAACCCGGGGGATATTAAATTCAAAGATCTTGATAAAGACGGGAAAATATTTACGGGAGACAATACAGTAGATAACCCCGGCGACAGAAGGATCATCGGCAATACCAATCGCCGCTACCAGTATGGCTTTTCAGCACGTGCCGCCTGGCATGGTTTTGATGTTTCGGTCTTTATACAAGGTGTAGGTAAAAGAGATTTGTTTGTTGTAAATGATCTTACATATCCCTATTCCTCCAACTATGGCACGTTGTATAGTAACCTGCTCAATTATTGGACCATTAACAATACCGATGCCTACTATGGACGTATTTATAATTTGGGAGGCGGCAACAGCAGCTATAATAAGCTTGTGCAAACACGGCTTTTGCAAAACGGGGCTTATATGCGTGTAAAAAATATTACGCTGGGTTACATTGTCCCTCTGCAATGGCTGTCAAGAGCTAAAATAAATTCCATGAGACTTTTTGTGAGCGGGGACGACCTGCTTACCAAAAAGCATTTGCCTACAGGAGTAGATCCTGAGCTCAAAGATCAGGGGTATGGTGCGCAATATCCCATTATGCAGAAAATGAGCATTGGGCTCAACCTCAACTTTTGATTTTTTAAAGCTTAACATTATGCAACAAAACCGTTTTTATATATTATTGCTCTTTGTAGTGCTGGTGGCTTCCTGCAACAAAGATTTTTTGAACAAGATACCTTTAGATCAGCAAACAGAAGCCACATCATTTAAAACGTATGAGAATTTCAAAACATACGCATGGGGGTTGTACGATCTGTTTGATGGTTACGGGCAGGGGCCTATATTGAATACCGCTACTTCTCTTTTTGAGGAAGCCAATTCAGATAATCTTTGCAATACGGCTTCTCTCAATTCAAACCCATGGGCTTACCAACTCGTAACAATACCCTCTTCAGGGGGAGACTGGGACTTTTCTTTCATAAGACGGGTGAATATCATGCTTGACAATATAGATCAGTCTTCCATGTCGCCGGCAGAAAAAGATCACTGGAAAAGTGTAGGATATGCTTTCCGGAGCGCCAGGTATATGCAGTTGCTTTCCAAATTCGGCGATGTGCCCTGGCTGGAGCATGTAGTAAAAGACAATGATAAAGATATATTATACGGGCAGCGTGCTCCGAGAGATGCAGTGGCTCAAAACATTCTCGACAATCTTTTATGGGCAGAATCGCATATCAATCCAAAGGGAGATGGCGCCAATACCGTTAACGTGCATGTGGTGCGGGCGCTGATCTCCCGGTTTGGGTTATTTGAAGGTACCTGGAGAAAATATCAGGGACTGGGTAATGCAGAGCAGTACCTGCAGGCCTGCCGTACCGCCTCTGCAAAGCTTGCCGCCGATTTTCCAACATTGTTAGCGGACTATGACCAGGTTTTTAATTCGGAAGATCTGGGCGGGAAAGCCGGGATAATATTGTACAGATCTTATGCTGCGGGGCAAAATATGCATGGTATACAACGGTATCATCGTACAACGGAATGGTATTTTGACGTAACGAAAGACGCTGTTGAAAGTTACCTGTGCCAGGACGGGAAACCGATCAGTACGAGCAGCCTGTATGCTGGGGACCGTACATTACATGATGAACTGAGGCATCGCGACCGGAGGCTGTACCTTACTGTTATGCCTCCCTACAGAGTTTTTACTACTACAGACGCCACGGGCAACGTGGTTACCTCTCAAAACACTATCTTTTGGAAGCATACCGGCATAGCGGCAGACAGGGAATACATGGATACCATGGCTACTATTGCATCACCCGGATATAAAAGACTTCCTTACCTGCAATGGGCAGGCAATGTACTGAGAGGCGTTCCTCATTTTAGAAAATTTAATGAAGGACAGGCATTTGGCGTATCTCAGTTAGGATATTATTTTTATAAATTCTACAATGCCACCACGGATGCTACCGGCTTTGTGAATACCACCGATGCACCGATCTTCCGGATAGAAGAGGTGCTATTGAATTACGCTGAAGCAAGCTATGAGCTGGGCGAATTTGACCAGTCCATGGCCGAGCAGACCATAAACAAACTTCGCCGGAGGGTAAATATGCCGGCTATGATCATTGCCGATATAGATGCTTCTTTTGACCTAAGCCGGGATACAGATGTGCAGCCCGTTTTATGGGAAATACGCCGCGAGCGGCGTGTAGAGCTGATAGGGGAAGGATTTCGCTTTAATGATCTGCGCCGTTGGAAAAAGGGCAATTACCTGAATAAGCAACAGACCGGTATGTGGGTAGACAATACTCAATATGGAAATAAACTGGCGATCGCCGGCGGAGGCACTGAAGGATATGTGGAATACAATACTGCCCCATCAGGCTGGCTGGAATATTATTATCTGTATCCATTGCCTAAGGATCAGCTTGTATTGAATAGCAGCCTGATACAAAACACAGGCTGGAAATAGTTTCGTTACCGTATTTTCACGCAGAGGTGCAAAGAAAATCGCAAAGAGCGCAGAGGATATCTTTGTGCTCTTTGCGTAACCTTAGTGTTCTTTGTGATTAAAAAATGTAATTGACTCAGGCATATTTTAATTTTTAACCCCCTTTTTTATATTCAAACCACCTGTAATGAGATTGAACCTGCTGATAAGCTGTTTGCTTCATTTAATAACTACAGCAAAACTATATGCCGGGATAGCAGATACCACACAAATCCCCATTCTTGCCTGGGGTGGAGTGCCGCCCCATGAGGCTGGCATAGCCCGTTATGAGGAAATGAAAAATGCGGGGCTAACTGTCAGCCTTACACGCAGCACCTCAATAGATTCTATGGCAATGATGCTGGACATGGCAGCAAAAGCCGGTGTTCAACTGATCGTACGCTGCCCGGAATTGCAAACAGATCCCGAAAACACGGTAAAGCGTTTTATGAATCACCCCGCCACAGCAGGATATTTTCTTAAGGACGAGCCTTCCGCTTCCGAGTTTGAAGCGTTAGGCATTTGGGCGGGTCGTATAAGAGCTATAGACAGTCAACGTTTCAGCTACCTGAATTTGCTTCCTAATTACGCTGTTCCTGCTCAACTGGGTACCGCTTCCTATCAGCAACATGTGAGCGTGTATCTAAAAAGCGTTCCCGTTCCCTTCCTGTCCTTCGATCACTACCCCGTAATTGAAGATAATGGTCAGCGATCCTTGCGGAAAGAATGGTTTGAGAACCTGGAAATCATCGCAGGGGAATCAAAAAAAGCAAACAAACCTTTTTGGGCTTTTGCGCTCAGCGTGGCACATGGCAATTATCCCGTTCCAACCCTGGGAGAATTGCGGCTGCAGGTATTTGCCAACCTTGCGTATGGCGCACAAGGAATACAATATTTCACCTACTGGACCCCCAAAAACAAGTCTCAATATAATTATCACCATGGCCCTATAGATGATGATAACAAAAGAACAGATGTGTATGAAATGATCAGTACAGTGAACAGGGAAATTCAAAACCTTTCCGGTGTATTTCTGTCGGCTAAAGTAATTTCCGTTGCGCACATTGGTAAAAACATTCCAGTTGGCACGCAACGCCTTCCTAAATTGCCTGAAGGCATTAAAAAGATCAGTATACAAGGAGAAGGAGCAATCGTATCCGTACTCGAAAAAGGGAACGACCGTTTTATTGTAATAGTCAACAAAGACTTCGTCAATCCTATGAAGTTAAAGATCAAAAGCAACAGCACGCTTGAAAAAGTATCAAAAAACGGTACTATTCTGAATACGCACAAGCATTCCTCATCTGTAGCAATTGGTGCCGGGGATATTGCGGTATACAGGCTGAACCATATAAATGAATCATCACTTAAATAACAACCTATAGGGTGCAAAAAAACACATAGCGCTTAACGGCTCAGCAAATCTACCGGCAAAATAAATTCCCACAGGTTGGCATTGTTAGCGCCAATCACATTCTTATCTATCAGCCTGCTATACCGTATGCCAAAAGTAACCGGTTGCTGGTTCCACCATTTGGTATCAAAAAAAACTTCGGTTCCGGTACTCCTGAATGAAAAAACATCACCGGTGCGTAAACTTTTGGCCCGGGCGTAATCAAAAAACAGGTTGGCTCTTATGCGGGAGCAGTACACGATTTGCGCAAAGCCCCAGTCCGGATAAGCTAAAGGCAAATGATAATTGACACTCCCCTTCCACATGCGCGGCGCATCAACACTATTGTAACCACGGGCAAAAGGGAAATTATTGGAAAAGCGGTATTGATCTGCCGTATCGCGTACCTGGAAAGCACCGCTGAGCACCAGACTGTGATTTACTCCTATACCGGGGAAGTACAATGATGCCGATGTGAGCAACTGATGAGCCCTATGATCATTAATAACAGTGCGGTACCGCAGCAAAAATCTTTGTGCAAAATGCGGATTGATGTGCTGTACCGCCTGCTGGGTTTGACTACCCCAGTTAACCGAAAACTGCAGGTAATTGAATAAAGGACCCGCAATACTGTCTTTATACTTTCCCGTTATATTCAGTTGCTCCACATTAAAAGAAGAAGCCAGCGTAAGATTTTTATACCATCGGCCTTTCGTAAGATCAAGCGGCAGGCTCACACCTATATTAGCATTCAATTCATTCCATCGTATCGTTCTCACGCTGTCGCTCACCTTCCTGTTGAATGTATAAGACACCCCTCCGGTTACCCATGGAAACCAGGCGCCGTAAACGCCGGCAAAGCCGGTTTTATGACTTCCTTCATTTTCGTTATAGGTATAATATAATTGCGATTGAAAAGTATTGAGGATGTTTTGACCGTATACCGTAAAGCTCCATTCGGGCTGCTCATAGTAGGGGCGCCAGCTATGAAAATTGAATGGCGCCGATAATTTGCCATATGTGGAAACCGGGTACCGGCCATATGAAATACTGTCTAAAATATTACCGCCTGTTTGCTGCAGCGCCCCGGGCAAATACAAATCAGGAGCATTTATTGTGGCAATCTGCATCAACGGCTGCCAGTCTTCCGCTTTTAAATGTTTTTCCTTTAGCTGCAAGCCCTCTGCCGTAAAGCTGCTCCATACTAACCGTCCCGCATTATTGACGGCGGGTTGGTATGCACCTAACGGTTCATTAGTGAGCTTAAAAAGATTTCTTGTTTTGATATCCACTGCAAAAATATCATCCTGGTAACCGCTGCCTGCCGAAAAATATACCGTATCTCCTTTTAAGAATGGGAATCCCTTTACTTCATAGCTCCAGGGCAGCAGGTTATCCGTTGCTCCCGTTTGCAGGTTAACCATCGCCAGGGTCATTAACCCCTGTGCATTTCTTACACAGGAAACCACATGATCCTTACCGTAAAATGCAGGATACGTATAGACCAGGCGCTCCGCCGGTTGTGGTACCCGGTGCAGCAGCGCCCCGGTGGCCGCATCCAGCACATGCAATTCCTGCTGCTGATCCGGCGTAAACTGCACGGCAACAATCACAGTACCGTCCTGTGCAATATCGGGCTGGAAGTATTTGCTCCTGTGCGTTAACTGTACGGTTTGCTTCGTTGCTATATCGAATACTTTTATTACGCTGTAATCTCTTTGTCCCCACCGCGCATCGGGCTCATAGGCGGTATAAATGATTTTACCGTTGCGGTAAGCATAATAATCATCGCGCGCAATATCCTTCACCCTTATCTTTTCCTCTCCCTTTGCTGTAACCAGCCACCATGCAGGCAGGCTGCGGTATGTTTTTTTCAGTACTACCAGCGAATCTTCGCCTGCAAAGTAAGGCAGCGAATAATCCGATACATACCGGTTATTACCGGCAGTTATAAAAGCATCACCTGCAGAAAGCGCCGATTGGTCTTTATAAAACTGCAGGGCATTTTCTACAAAATCACTATACGTTATTCCTGCATATTTTTTTACCGCTTTTTGAAAAGGATAAAATAACCCTTTAAACCGGGCCGCATCATCCGTTACTGCGGTCCAAAACCGGTCTCCGTATTTTTCCCTGCCATAGCCCGTCAGTAAATAGCCTAATGCATAATGATCAGGCATATAATGCCGCAATGATCCATTGCGCAGCTTCATAAAGCTGTATTTCTTATCTGCTTTCCATAGCGACCGGTAGCCGTTAAAAAAAACGGGCAGCCTTCCCCTGCCCTGCCCGCTTACGGCTGTTTCCTGGAAAACAGCATCCCCTTCAAAAAACCAGTTAGGGATAGCCGCGCTGTTGGCAACCGCCTGTCCTTCTTCGCCCAAAATGATATATGCCAGCTTCGATAGCCCTTTCCTGTAATTCATATACTGCTGCACATGCCTGTATTCGTGAATAGCTAAATTTTCAGCCCATGGCAGGCTGCCGAGGTCAAAGCTGTTGAACCGGGGTGTAAGAAAGAATTCGCTGCGCCACGGGGCTAATCCAACATAACCATTTGCCAGTGTAGTCTGGTTTTGCAACACGATATTGATCTTACGTTGAGCGGTACCCGCAGTAATGCCGGTATGCCGGTTAAGATAATGAACAATAGCGGCTATGCGCTGTGCCGTTGTATCGAGTCCGCGGGGATAGACAACCCGGGCTTCGGGCGTATTCACCTGCTGCCATTTAACCGAAGGCGGATTAGCGCCAAACTCCTGGGAATAAGCTGAAAATCCGGAAAAAAGCAACAACCATAACAAAGCATGTATACGCATACGCAACAATTGCAGCCTAAATATACATTCAAAATGAATAGCCGTTGGCACACATCATTCACTTGTTTTTACCAAACCCATTTCGCGCAGATTGCGGCTTGCAATGCCATGAAGGATAAAAGTGAATCTTATTTTTTCCCTGGATTTATATATTTTTTGTGCCAAAATACCCGGTAATTGCGCGATTGTTATTATCTTTTCGCAGTATGATAAATGCTATTATCGTAGATGATGAGCAACATTGTGTTAACAGGCTGTCAGGATTGCTGGGTCAGCATTGCCCTTCCTCCGTAAATATCCTCGACAGCTTCAATACCGTTGAGGATGCGGTTTCAGGAAGTGTGCTTTTACAGCCCGATCTCGTTTTCCTGGATATGCAGATACATGATAAAACAGGTTTCGACCTTTTAAAACAAGTCAGCGACATCTACTTTGATGTCATCTTCACCACAGCTTATGAAAAATACGCCGTTCAGGCATTTAAGTTCAGCGCCATTGATTACCTGCTTAAGCCTGTTGATGCCGATGAGCTGAAGCAGGCTGTGGCAAAACTGGAGCAAAGGTTATCGAAGAATGAAATGTCGAAAAAAATTGACGCGCTTTTTGATAACATGAAAAGCACGCAAAGTGCCACAAAGCGTATAGGTATCCCTACCGTTAGCGGTATCACCTATATAGCCATCGGAGATATCATCCATTGCCACAGCGATATTAATTATACCACGCTCTTCTTAAAGGATAATAAAAAAATTACGGTAGCCAAAACCCTTAAGGAGTTTGAAGAAATGCTGTTGGACTATAATTTCTACAGGGTGCATAATTCTCATCTTGTAAACCTGGCTTTTATAAAAAGCTATCATAAAGGCAAAGGCGGTTATCTGATTATGGCCGACAATACTGAAATAGAAGTTTCCATACGGCGAAAAGATGAGCTTTTAAAGAAGCTTTCGCGCTAACCGGCTAAAATAAATATCGCATATGCATTTTGCCGCTGCGCCATTCCCCGGTAGCACATGACAGCACATGACAGCTTTAACAGGGGTATAGTATACTTTTGAACACAGATTGTTTACACCCATAAGAAAAGACTTACGAATGCAGGTAATTTTAGGAATTGTTTATCATTTTATAGGAGGTTTTGCATCGGGTAGTTTTTATACTCCATTTAAGAAAGTTAAAGGCTGGGCCTGGGAAAGCTACTGGATAGCAGGTGGAATTTTTTCCTGGCTGATTGTTCCCCCCCTGGCTGCTTATCTAACCATTCCGGGTTTCGCGGAAATTATTAAAAGCACCGATGGCAGTATCTTAGGCATTACGTATTTGTTTGGTGTACTTTGGGGAATTGGCGGGTTAACCTATGGGTTGGGTGTACGTTACTTGGGCATTTCGCTGGGTACCAGTATTATATTAGGGTTGTGCATGGTATTTGGTTCGCTTATACCTTCCATATACTATAACTTTTTTCCAAAAGAAGGCAAGGATACGTTTAGTATGCTCATCCATTCAAAATGGGGGTTGTATGTACTGGCAGGGCTGGCGGTGTGCGTGCTGGGAATCGTTTTCTGCGGTAAAGCGGGAACGATGAAAGAAAAAGCGCTTAATATATCGGGCACCGGCCCGCACGGAATGCAAACAAAAACCGAATACAGGTTTGGACTGGGTTTGCTGGTTTCCATTGTATCCGGCATTTTAAGCGCCTGTTTTAACTTTGGTATAGAATCGGGAAAATCAATGGCAAATACCGCCAATGAATTATGGAAAACGGCGCATCCCGGGCAGGGCGAGTTTTTATTTCAGAACAATGTAATTTTCGTGGTAATACTGTGGGGCGGACTTACCACTAATTTCATCTGGTGCATGATACTGAACGCCCGCAACAAAACCTTTGGTGATTATACCAATACAAAAACACCGCTGCTGTCTAACTATATCTTTTCCGCCTTAGCCGGCATTACCTGGTTCCTCCAGTTTTTCTTTTATGGCATGGGTGAAAGCAAGATGGGTAATGGCGCCAGTTCGTGGATATTGCATATGGCCTTTATTATTCTGGTAGCCAACTTCTGGGGTATTGTGCTAAAAGAATGGAATGGGTTGAGCAGCAAAACAAAATCCATGATCACCCTGGGCATTGTTACCATAATTATAGCTGTTTTGCTGGTGGGGTATGGCAATTCATTAAAATAAATTAATTAAAATACTAAAATAAAAAATATGCCTTCCGTTACAACAAATGAATTTAAGCACGTGAGCTATTTATGGGATGATGCCAAAGCCGCCGCACTTGCCGGGGATGAAGTGGGATTACTGATTTACCGTTCTAATTTATTAGGCGCCGATTTGCGGCTTACCAATTACGGCGGCGGCAATACTTCCTGCAAGGTAATGGCAAAAGATCCGCTCACCGGCCGGGAAACAGAAGTGATGTGGGTAAAAGGTTCCGGGGGCGATTTGGGCACACTAAAGAAAAGCGGTTTGGCAGCTTTATATGTAGACCGCCTGAGAAGCCTGACGAATGTGTACCGTGGCATTGATCACGAAGATGAAATGGTGGAGCTGTTTAACCACTGCATTTTTGATCTGAGCTCCAAAGCGCCTTCCATAGATACGCCTTTGCACGGGTTTCTTCCGTTTAAGCATATTGATCACCTGCATCCTGATGCCGCTATTGCCATTGCCGCTGCCAAAGACGGCAAGCGCATTACGCAGGAACTTTTTAACGGCGCTATAGGCTGGGTAGAATGGCAGCGGCCGGGCTTTGACCTTGGCTTAAAACTAAAACAGTGCCTTGATGAGAATCCGGGAATACGGGGTATAATGCTTGGCTCACATGGCTTGTTTACCTGGGGCGATACCGCCTTTGAAAGCTATATCAACACCCTGGAAGTAATTGAACGCTGCGCGGCTTATCTTGAAGAAAATATAAAAGCCAAACCGGTATTTGGCGGAGCTAAGCTGGAATCCTTAGCCAAAGAAGAAAGGTTAGATAAAGCAGCAGCTTTAGCACCCATACTCAGGGGATTCTGCTCTTCCAATATAAAAATGATCGGACATTTTACGGATGACGAAAGAGTATTGGAATATATCAATTCCAACGACCTGGAAAGATTAGCGCCTATGGGTACCAGTTGTCCTGACCATTTTTTAAGAACCAAGATCAGCCCGCTGGTGCTGAACCTTACTGCCGGTGAAAGTGTAGCGGATGTTGCCGCCGTAAAAGAAAAGCTGAAGCCGCAATTTGAAGCTTACAGGGAAATGTATACGGCGTATTACGAAAAATGCAAACATCCCAACAGTCCTGCTATGCGCGATGCCAACCCGGTGGTGATATTATACCCAGGCGTGGGCATGTTCACTTTTGCAAAAGATAAGCAAACGGCACGGGTAGCCGCTGAGTTCTATATTAATGCCATTAATGTAATGAAGGGCGCTGAAGCCATTTCCGAATATACCTCCCTGCCCCGCCAGGAAGCTTTTAATATTGAGTACTGGTTATTGGAAGAAGCCAAGCTGCAGCGTATGCCAAAGCCTAAAGCCTTATCGGGACGGATTGCATTAGTAACAGGCAGCGCGGGGGGCATTGGCAAAGCCATCGCCAAAAAATTTGCAGATGAAGGCGCAGTAGTGATGGTAAATGATAACGATGCAGACAGGCTGGCGAATGCAAAAAAAGATTTCGCAGCGCATTACAGTAAAGATGTTTTTTCGGCAGAAATATTAGATGTTACCGATGTGAATACCATTCGCAAAACGTTTAAAGCCTCAGCACTCGCCTTTGGCGGTGTTGATATAGTAGTTAACTGCGCCGGCTTATCTATTTCAAAGCCATTGGAAGAACATACCGAAAAAGACTGGGACCTCCTGTACGATGTATTGGTAAAAGGACAGTTCCTCATTACACAGGAAGGCGTAAACGTTATGCGCAAGCAGGATATGGGAGGCGATGTAATTAATATCGTAAGTAAAAACGCGCTGGTAAGCGGTCCTAATAATGCGGGCTATGGATCGGCTAAAGCAGCACAATTGCATTTAAGCCGTTTAAACGCCACCGAATTAGGGAAGGATCATATCCGCGTTAACGTGGTAAACCCCGATGCCGTTATTTCCGACAGTAAAATATGGGCGGGCGCATGGGCGCAGGGGCGCGCCAAGGCATATGGCATAACCGTAGAGGAACTGCCGGCTTTTTACGCCAAACGTACTTTACTGAACGAAATTATATTGCCTGAAGATATAGCCAACGCCTGCTTTGCTTTTACAGGAGGCTTACTAAACAAAACCACGGGCAATGTGCTGAATATTGACGGTGGTGTTGCTATGGCTTTTGTAAGATAAGAGTATTAAATCCGAAGCCGGAAAACCGAAATTCGAAGGAATACAAGTAAGAACCAAATAACAAAAACCAAATAAAATCCAAATTTTAAATCCAAAGGAGAAAGTTCGAAATCCGAAGCGAAATGCAACCATAAACTACAAACAATAAACTATAAACTAAAAAAATCTGCCTCCGGTATGAGGGGATTGCTTCGCAAGATGGTATTTGGGGTAACATTATTCATCCGTTTGCTTCCTCGCAATGACGGGTAAAATCCGAAGCCGGTAGCGCGAAATTCGAAGGAATACAAGAAGAAACAAATAACAAGAAACAAATAATATACAGATGCTTCGTTCCTCAGCATGACAGGCAATATTCAAATCCGAAGACGAAAATCTGAAATCCGAAGCGAAATGCAACCATAAACTACAAACAATAAACTGTAAACTAAAAAAATCCGGAGCGGAATCTAATCTCAAATCCATATGCATCGTCTCGCGTTTATAATGAGATTACACAAAGGTGCTGAAGCCGAATACCAAAAGCGGCATGACGCGATATGGCCGGAATTGCAGGCATTATTAAAAGAAAGCGGTATTCAGGAATATTCAATTTTTCTGGAGGAAGCAACAGGAAGCTTGTTCGGTTATTTGAGGATCAATGATAAAACCTCCATGGAGGCATTGCCACAGCAACCCGTTATGCAACGCTGGTGGCATTACATGAAAGATATCATGGAGGTGAATGACGATGCATCACCGGTAAGCATACCGCTGAAAGAAGTTTTTTACATGCCATAAAAATAAAATCATGCAGATAGAAAAAAACAGGATTGACGATCACAATGCCACCCTGCTGAAAACACATAGCAGCAGGTTTGCGTATTGCAGCGCAGCTATTGAAAAAACGGAAAGCATTGTAAAAAAGCTAACCGCCTTCCAGGTAGCCATTCCCAGTTGGGCTTTGGGAACCGGTGGTACAAGGTTTGGAAGATTTTCGGGGGGTGGCGAGCCGCGTAACCTCGAAGAAAAAATAGAAGATATAGGCCTGCTGCACGCGCTCAACCAATCAAGCGGCGCCATTTCGCTTCATATTCCATGGGACATTCCGGAAAACCCTGCGCATATCAAAGCGCTGGCTGCGCAGCACGGACTGCAGTTCGACGCTATGAACTCCAACACCTTCCAGGATCAGCCCGGCCAGCAGCTCAGCTACAAATTCGGGTCGCTGCAAAATGTAAATAAAGCCATCCGCCGGCAGGCAATTGATCATAATATTGAAGTGATCCGGCAGGGCGTGGAGCTGGGCTCCACCTCCTTAACCGTATGGCTTTCCGATGGGTCCTGCTTCCCCGGGCAGCTTAATTTCAGGGAAGCTTTTCAGCATACACTCAACGGATTACAGGAAATTTACAAGGCATTACCGGAAAACTGGAAAATGTTTGTAGAATACAAAGCCTTTGAGCCTAACTTTTATTCCACTACCGTTGGCGACTGGGGGCAGTCGTATTTATATGCCAGCAAGCTGGGCAATAAGGCCTACACATTGGTTGACCTGGGTCATCACCTGCCCAATGCCAATATTGAACAGATCGTTTCCCTTTTACTGATGGAAGGAAAATTGGGCGGCTTTCATTTCAATGATTCCAAATACGGAGACGATGACCTTACAGCAGGCAGTATTAAACCCTACCAGCTATTTCTCATCTTTAATGAGCTCGTAGAGGGTATGGATGCCAAAGGCATGAACCACGCTACAGATCTTGGCTGGATGATTGACGCATCGCACAATGTAAAAGATCCGCTGGAAGATCTGGCACAGTCGGTTGAAGCCATTTTTATAGCTTATGCACAGGCACTATTAACCGACAGCAAAGCCCTGCAGGAAGCCCGCCAAAATAATGATGTGGTAAAAGCACAGGAAATACTGCAGCATGCCTTTAGAACCGATGTACGACCGTTAGTAGCCGAAGCCAGGCTCCGTGCCGGCGGAGCGTTAGACCCTATAGCGCTGTTCCGCAGGGAAAAGATACGGGAGCAGCTTGTCAAAAGCAGGGGAGCAAAAGCGGTAGCCACCGGATTGTAAAAAAGAATATGGGAGTGGTGAATAGTGAGGAGTGAATAGTAGACCCTATGCTTATGCTTCTTCTCCTGTACACATGCTCTTTTTATACGCTGATTTTTGGGGCGCATTTCAAATTTTCGCAGGTGGGTGGTGACACCCACCTGTAGAACCCGCTACCGGTCGGTGTCTCACCGACCGGAAAGTTGTACATGGAGCGAAAAATTGAAATACGCCCGATTTTTGTCTTTCAACCCCTACCTCCTATCTTTACGCCATGATGAGCAATAGTGTGCCGGTTATAGCCATTTACGATATCGGCAAAACCAACAAAAAAGTATTCCTCTTTAACGAAGCTTACGAAGTAGTATATGAAAAAAGCGCCACGCTTCCCGAAACAACGGATGAGGACGGGTATCCCTGTGAAAACATAGAACTGCTGACCCGGTGGATCACGGAATCATTCAGTGAAATAACGGAGTTAAAGGCATTTACTATAGTAGCTGTTAACTTCACTTCTTACGGCGCCAGCTTTGTGCATATTGACAAAAATGGCAATCCCTTAACGCCATTATACAATTACCTGAAGCCTTACCCCGAAGATTTAAAGAAGAAATTTTACGGCAGGTATGGAGGGGAGATCATGCTTTCTATACATACCGCTTCTCCCGTACTCGGCAGCTTAAATTCGGGCATGCAGTTATACCGTTTAAAATATGAACAAAAAACTGTGTTCGACCAGATCGTGTACTCGCTGCATCTTCCGCAATACATCAGCTACCTGCTTACCGCAAAAGCCTGTTCCGATATTACCAGCATTGGCTGCCATACCAACCTCTGGAATTTCCCGCAACACAATTACCACGAGTGGGTATACAGGGAAGGCCTGATAGATAAGCTGCCGCCGGTTTTTGCTTCAGATGAAATAGTAAAAGAGATAATATTTTCAGGCAAAAAGATCAGGGCCGGCGTTGGTTTACACGATAGCTCAGCGGCGCTTATCCCCTATCTCACTAATTTCCGGGAACCCTTTGTACTGATCTCCACGGGCACATGGTCTATCAGCTTCAACCCGTTTAACAGCAGCCCTCTTACGGTGGAAGAGCTGCAGCAGGACTGCCTGTGTTATTTAACCTATCATGGCAGACCGGTAAAAGCCTCGCGTTTATTTGCAGGATACGAGCACGAGCAACAGGTAAAACGCCTGGCTGCGCATTTTAATAAGCAAACCGATCATTATACTACGGTAAAGTTCAGCAAAAACATTATTGATGCATTGCGGTTGCAGCCTGAAGTTCGTGCAAAAGATGCCGCCTCCATAACGGTCTTTCCCGAAAGAGACCTGCATGCATTCACCAGCTATGAGCAGGCCTATCACCAATTGATGCTGGATATTATGAGCAGGCAGATCAATGCTACAGGGCTGGTGCTGGAAGGCACTGATGTAAAAAGGATTTTTGTTGACGGAGGATTTGGCAAAAACCCGCTGTATATGCATTTGCTGGCAGAAGCCTTTCCGGGCATTGAAGTATATGCAGCATCTATAGCGCAGGCTACTGCACTTGGGGCAGCGCTGGCCATACATCCTCACTGGAACAGCAAACCGGCCCCTGCCGATACGATTAAATTAATGTATTATAACACCAGTACTTTTCAAAAATAGCGGCATTCCATACAGCAATTGAAATACGCGGGCTCCCGCTTAACCACCACTTGTCCACCTGCTGTGGAAAAAAAGAATAGTATATATCCGTTTGCACAACCGATATTTATCCCGATTCTCTTACAATAAAAGGCGGATACATTCGTCTATATCTTATTCAACATTTCCCATGGAAGAAACCCGTGAAATAAACGCGCTATTGCATCTTATAGATGACCCGGACCATGAGGTGTTTGATACCGTTAGCAACCGGATCGTAAGCTATGGCAGGCCCATCATTCCTAATCTGGAACATTTATGGGAGAACACCCTTGATGAAATCGTTCAGGAAAAAATAGGACTGCTCATAAACCGGCTTCATTTTCATGAATTACAGGCGGATATTACCGCATATACAAAATCCACCCGTCACGACCTGTTAGAAGGATCATTGCTGGTTGCAAGATACCAATACCCTAACATGGCAGATACGCCCGTATTCCAGGAAATAGAAAAAATAAAACGCAATATCTGGCTTGAGCTCAACAGCTATCTCACAGCGCTGGAACAGGTAAATATCATTAACCGCATTTTTTTCACTTATTATAAATTTAAAGGTGTTGAGGTTTCTTACCAGCACCCCGAAGAATTTCTCATCAATAAAGTACTGGAAACCAAACGCGGCAACGCCATCATCAATGGCATCATATACCAGTTGCTTTGCGGGCTGCTGGATATTCCCGTGAAAGCCATTAAAATACCGCGCCAGTACCTGCTCGCTTATTTTGATACCTCTTACGACTACTTCAACCCGAAAAAAGAAAATGATAACAACATACATTTTTACATAGATCCGATGAACGGCCAGGTATACACGCATAAAGACGTGGAAAGTTATTTTAAAAAAATAGGCGTTCCCATCACCACATCTTATTTTAAACCTATGGATCACAGGCTTATTTTCCAGTTTTTGCTGGAAGAGCTGGCCAAATGTTTCGATACGAAGGATAACCTTTATAAGCAAACGGAGCTGCTTACGCTCGCCGATATTATGGGGCACTATAATACCTCAAAATGAAGAAGGGACGTTTTGCCAGGTACCTTATTGCGCTGCTGGTATGCTGCGGATTGTTCTGGCTGTATTACAGCAACAACATAACGCAACAGCAGCCTGTTGAAAAAAACGGAGGCTTTAACCGTGCGCTTACCCCGCTTATTTATACCCGTCATGCCCGCTGCCGGATGGATTGCAGGCATATAGACGAAGGCGAAATAGCCGGAATACTGCAAAAAGGAAAGATCAATTACAGTAAAAGCGATTTGCATGCGAAGCCCGATCCCAAATATGCGCTCGAAGGCATTACACGCGACAATCAGCAGGTTCGTGTTATTTTTGCTCCTTCAAAACGCGGTATGGTAGTGATTACCTGCATAGACATGAATGAAGAATGGCAATGTAACTGCAACTGAGCCTGTTGCTATTTATCACAAAGAACATGACTGTTCATGAACCTCCTGGCTATAACACTCCGCCGGCTCTACAATGTGTATGCCATACTTTTGTTTGTATTGCTGATGCTTATTATATTTCCCTTTGTAATCATTGTTTCTCTGGCGGGCCCCGTATGGGGAGGAAATGCCATCTACCGCATTTGCATGCTATGGGGCGACGTATGGTTTCCGCTGGTGGGTATTTTTCATAAGAATATATACGAATCACCACACGATAAAAAAAGATCCTACATCTTCGTCAGCAACCATATTTCTTTTCTCGACGCCGCCGTAATTGTTAAAACCTACCGGCAACCCATACGCGCTTTAGGTAAAAAAGAAACGTCCGGCATCCCGGTATTTGGGTATATTTATAAGAATGCCATAGTAACCGTTGACCGCGATAATGCAGCGGATCGCTCCAGAAGCGTACGCAAACTAAAAGCAGTGCTGCGAAGAGGTATTTCCATTCTGATATTTCCGGAAGGCACATTTAATGAAACAGGCAATGCCCTGAAGCCTTTTTTTGATGGTGCTTTCCGTATTGCCATTGAAACGCAAACCCCCGTTAAGCCCGTTTTGTTTCTTGATGTATTCAACAGAATGCCTTATGGAAAATTATTGTCGCTTACACCGGGAAAAAGCAGGGCCGTATTTATGAAAGAAATTGATGTAACCGGCTTAACCATAAGAGATATGGATACGCTGAAGCAAAAAGTGTATGCACAAATGGAAGAACGGTTATTGTATTATGGAGTGAGTTGGGTGAAATAGGTTAGGTTGCAAAGTAACCTGTAGTCCTAAATGCGAACGGCACTGCAATACATGCCCGGTAAATTTTCTTAGGTAGTCATGCAGATGGTATATGCTATACTATATTCACCTCTCTCTCCAGCACTATACCAAATTTTTTATGCACACTGCGCAAAATCTCCCCGCTTAAATGGTAGATATCTTTCCCCGTAGCCTTACCATAGTTAACCAGCACCAGGGACTGGTTAGCATGCACGCCGGCATCTCCGCGGCGAAACCCTTTCCAGCCACACTGCTCAATAAGCCAACCGGCTGCCAGCTTCACAAAATCGTGATCGTCCTTACCCGGTGCGGGATATTGCCTGGCAGGATAATGTGGTATGGCAGGATATGTTTTTCGTAAAGCTTCAAATTGCTTTAGGGGAATTTCGGGGTTCTTAAAAAAGCTGCCTGCATTGCCAATTACTGCCGGGTCGGGTAGTTTGGAAGAGCGGATATTGATCACAGCCTGGGAAATAGCCCGGATGCTGAGCGCTTTTACCTGCATCTTTTCCAGCTCTTCCCGGATAGCGCCATAGGAAGTATGAAATACCGGGTGCTTGCGAAGCCGGAAAGTTACATTCAATATAATGAACTGATCTTTATACCTTTTTTTGAATACACTTTCCCGGTAACCAAAGGCACAATCGCCTGCCGTAAAATTGTGCACTTTTTTGTCGTGCAGGTGATACGCACTTAAGCTGTTAAACACCTCCTGCAATTCTACCCCATAAGCGCCAATGTTTTGCATAGGCGCGGCGCCCACATTGCCTGGTATCAGCGACAGGTTTTCGAGTCCGGCCCAGTTGCGCTGTATACAATACTGCACAAAGCGATGCCAGTTTTCACCCGCACCTGCCCGAACATACACATAGGTGTCGTCTTCCTTTATCTCTTCAATACCCATGATCTCATTCTTCAATACGATCCCATCCACATTTTTGGTAAACAGCATATTGCTGCCGCCACCAAGGATTATTTTTTTTACCCTTGGTTTTCTTTCAATCCATTCGGCCAGCAAATCAATGCCGGCAAAGGAAGAGAAATAACGGGCACGCACATCTATTCCAAAAGTGTTATATTGCCTTAGCGAAATATTTTCCCGGATCTGCATATGGTATCTGTTCACTGCAAAATACAAAAATCATGCAAGCAAAAACAGCGGTGCTGCTCGGTGCAACAGGATTAATCGGCAATCACTTGTTACACCTCCTATTAACGGATGACTATTTTACCGGGATCAGGGTGCTGGTAAGAAAGCCATTTGCTTTTATGCACCCCAAACTTGAAGTACGCATCACCGATTTTGATGATCACGATAATTTCCACAGTGCCCTGGGAAAGGGAGATGCTATTTTTTGCTGTACCGGCACAACCATGGAAAAAGTAAAGGGAGATAAAACACTGTATCGCCGCATTGATTTTGATATACCCGTGCATGCCGCACAATGGGGCATAGATAATGGGTTCTCCCAATTCTTAGTGGTATCCGCAATAGGCGCCAATGAAAAATCCTCCAATTTTTACCTGCATCTCAAGGGTAGCATGGAGGCCGCCATTCATGCCCTCCCCTATGCATCGCTCCATATTTTCCGGCCATCCCTTTTGCTGGGCGATCGGGCAGAAAAAAGAAAAGGGGAAAAGCTCGCCCAGTCAGTTATGCCGACACTGTCTTTTATGCTGGCAGGTTCATTAAAAAAATACCGGGCCATTGAAGCCCTGGATGTAGCCAAAGCCATGCTTGCCGCGGCCAAATCCGGTAAAAGGGGCATTAACGTACACGAGTACACGCAAATGAAAATACTTTCGGCGCAGTAACTGTTTATAAAACCATAAAAAAATCGTTTAGTTGATATGACAAAAAAAATACGCTGGGGCATACTGGGCGCCGGGCGCATCGCACAAAAATTTGCGTCCGATCTGAAGCTGGTGGAAGATGCTGAACTGTACGCCATTGCCTCACGCGGCAAAGCCAATGCTGAATTATTTTCCGGCTTATATCCTGCAGCCGTGCAGTACAACAATTATGAGGCTTTGGTACAAAACCCTGATATAGATGTAATATACATTGCCACACCACACGGACTGCATTATGCGCATGCCCTGCTTTGCCTGCAACATGGCAAAGCGGTATTGTGCGAGAAAGCATTTGCGCTGAATGCCCGGCAGGCAAAAGAAATGATAGCGGCAGCCAAAGCACAGCAGGTATTTTTGATGGAGGCCCTGTGGTCGAAATTTACGCCCCCCTGGCAAAAAATGATGGAAATGATCCGTAACGGGCAATTGGGTGAAATAAAAAATGTGCTCATCAACTTTGGCTTCATACCGCAGGCGCCTGTTGCCGACCGGCTGTATAATCCTGCGCTGGGTGGCGGCACCCTGCTGGATATTGGTATATATAATGTTTTTTATGCCCTGTCGGCTTTGGGAAAACCAGATCATATTGAAGCCAGCATGACGCCCGCTGCTACCAATGTGGATGAGCAGTGTGCTATTTTATTTCGTTATAACAACGGCGCCATGGCACAGCTTTTTTCTTCCTACTACGCTCATCTTGCCACAGAAGCCGACATTAGCGGCAATAAGGGCAGGATACGCCTTACCCATCGCTTTTATACACCGGATACCACTATTGAATTTTATCCCGGGAGAGCAGACAGTAAAACCATCATCCCCACGCAGCTTACAGAAGGATTTGGCTATCACTACGAAGCACGGCATGTGGGTGAATGCTTACGCAAAGGCCTAACCGAAAGCCCGGTAATGACACATGCCGACACTTTGGTGTTGATGGAGGTAATGGACGAAATTAGAAGTAAAGCGGGAATCAGGTACCCGGCTGATGAGGTATAACGCAGGGTTTCTTTGAAAGGTTGGAAACCCTGCCGGGCACCTCACACCCTGCATAGCGGCTTGTATTGCCGGCGAATGGAGGTATCTCCCCCAATGCCTAACCTAAGGCAACGGCTTCACCATTATATCTTTATAATACACCACGCTGTTAGGGTCGTGCGCCTGGAATGCAAATGTGCCGGGTTTTATTAAACGGCCGGGATGTCCTTTTGGTGCAACAGCATTTTCGGGTTCCGTCCAGTCAATGATGGTTTGCCCGTTGATCCTGGTAATAACATGTTTGCCTTCAACCCGAATACCCAGTTCGAACCATTCGTCATCTTTTACAAAAGTGGCCGCCGTATCTTTAATATCATATAACCCCGCGGTTCTTTTCCAGTCTCGGTGTGAATTGTTTACCTGCACTTCAAAACCATCATCCGGAAAACCTTTCTGCTGAAACCTGGTATGAAAATAAACGCCTGAATTGGAGTTGGCACGCGTCATAACCTGCATCCTGATCTCAAAATCTTTGAAGTTATGATCGTTCACCGGCCCGACATAATACAGATGGGAGCGTTTTCCTGCAACTTTTATGGCGCCATTTTCAATGCTGAACGAAGGCCCTTCGCTTTCTTTCCAGCCATCCATTGATTTACCATCAAAGAGGCTGATCCATTGATCGCTATGGCTGTCCTTGCTGCTGTCTTTTATTTTATTCTGGCTGCTGCAGGCGGCAAGCAGCAGCACTGCTGCAAGAAAGAAAATATTTTTTTTCATGATCAAACTTTAAAATGAATGGTAATGAAAAGAGGCTGTCTCGAAAGCAATATTTTGCCACGAAGTCACGAAAACACGAAGAAAATAAAACCTGAAGATCAGGACTTTGTGTCCCTGCCTACCGGCAGGCAGGTTAGTGTCTTAGTGGCATATCTTCTATAGCGGCTCTTTTGAGACAGCCTCTTTTACATATTAAAAATCCAATGTCCATCCCTGGCGGTATTCGCGTTTTACAAAACGATTTACTTCTTCAAGGTTGGTAACACGCATATTTTTATAATCCCACAGCAATTTCATATTGGCGCCCGGATAATCATTGCCCCTACCATTGGCTCTTGGCTTGGGAGTATCAGCCGCCCTTATACCGAGATTGGCCATTAATATAGCTTCGGTAAGCGGTCCTGCCTTTTTAAAGGGAGAGCTCAGCTCCATATTGCCATAGCCGGCTATACAACCTTCTACCCATTGTGCATAATGCCCGTCTGCGCTCCCCGGAACACGTTTTATTGTTTGCGGTACTTTTACTTCGTCATTTCTTGTAAGCGGTAACAACCGCGGATTGGCTGCATATTCGCTCGCCATCATTTTACCTTTGGTGCCTATAAACAGAATACCGCTGTTGCCATCGCCAAACACTTCGTTGGCACCCAGCTCTTCCGGACGCTCCGGCTTAATACCACCATCCATCCAGTGCATAATTACCTGGCCTTTTGTTTTTGATGTTTTGGGGAAAGTGAGCGTAGCATGACTTGACGGCGGAAAACTATCGGGGAAATATCCGCGCTTACCAAAAGCTGTGAATACGCTGGTTACAGATGCCTGCACGTCGAGCGCATACTCCAAACCCAATATTCTGAATGGAGCTTCCATCAGGTGACAACCGAGATCGCCCAGGGCGCCGGTGCCGTAATCCCACCAGCCACGCCAGCTACCGGGTATCAGGCCGTCTACATAATCCTTCTGCGGTGCGGTGCCCAGCCATAAATTCCAGTCTAATTCCTTAGGAACGGGTGGCTTTCCGGAAGGCCAGGGAATGCCTTGCGGCCAAATTGGCCTGTTAGTAAATATGTATACCGTATGCACATCGCCGATTATTCCCGCATCAAACCATTCCTGCATCTGGCGTACACCATCACCCGAAGCGCCCTGGTTGCCCATTTGGGTTACCACTTTAAATTTATCGGCTGCTTCAGTAAGCATCCTCGCCTCATAAATATCATGTGTGAGTGGCTTTTGCACATACACATGCTTTTTTCTGCGCATAGCAGCCATCGCCACTACAGCGTGGGTGTGATCGGGCGTAGACACTGAAACGGCATCAAATGATTTGGCCTCTTTATCAAGCATTTCCCTCCAGTCTTTATAATACTTGGCCTTGGGAAACCTTTTCCGGGATTCTTCAGCCATGCGGTCATCCACATCGCACAAAAAACCTATTTCTGCTTTTTCGCTTTTATAAAAATTAGCGAGATCGGAGCGGCCCTTGCCTCCTGCTCCCACGCCGGCAATAATTAATTTATCGCTCGGTGCTGTAATACCTTTACCCAGAACATTGCGGGGGACGATCATAAAGCCCGCGGCGCCCAAAGCTGTATTTTTAATAAAGCTCCTGCGGGATCTGTTTTTCTTTTCTGACATACATACGATTTTTAAGCAATCAAATTATTAGACCTATTCATGTATAGTAGCTCTTTCTCGTTATATAGATCATCGCTACACAAAGCGTAAATAGTTGAGGTGCATAACTAAATTAAGCGTTTTGCAATAAATATCACTGCAATGTTTTCGGAACAGCACCCGGTCTCCTGTTTAAGCCGGATTCTGAAGGAGCGTTAAGTTACCATACCTGCCTACTTCGTATGTGAACAGAGAGATGGTAATCGCCCGCATACCCGAACATACCGATTTTTTTTTGAAGGATGCAGAAAGATTCCTGCTAAAAACGAATACGATTACTATTACTGCCGGCATTACCGTTCCGGCAGCTTACACAATTAAATTTCAAATATTTTTTGCTACATGTACGTGCTTTAAGCCACATAATGCTGTAAAATACAACGCTTAAGCCATTGCGGCTGCATCAGCGCCCGTCTTTCGCATAAGCTACTTCAGCAGAAAATTTCGGATCTTTATCGCTGATCTTGAGTTCCGCAGCCGCTGCATTGCTGATGCGGATAAGCAGCCCCTCGTTTTCCCTGCCTGGAGGAAGCTCGCCCAGCACTTTGGCAAATATAATACGCTTATTATTGGCGTTGGTGATACGTACAATGGTGCCGGGCGTAATATTGTTCATTAAAGCATAATATTTGGCATCCTGCCAGCCACTCGTGCTTTTAAAAACAGCGGCTTCTCCCATCTCACGCTTAAATGCATTAAAGCTTCCCGCCTGCTCGCGATAGCTGTTCTTAAAAAAACCCGCTCCTTCTGTATCGCTTTGCAATGCAGTATTTTGAGCAGTTTCAACGGCTTTTACCACAGGTTCCTCAACCGGCCGGGTAGTTGCCGGCGGAGCTACTGCCGGTGTATGGGCAACATTACCGCCTATGCGCTTTATACCCTTAGCTGCCAGGGCAGACTGATTTGTTTTAACCCTGAGAAAACCCACAACCAGCGCCTGCCCGTTACTGATCGTTTCCGAGCTCAGGTTGTTCCAGGTTTTAAGGTCGCTTACACTTACTTTATTAAAGTTTTGCCCTATGCGGTATAAGCCCTCTTTTTGGGCAACAATATGATATAACGGAACAAAAACTTCATCGGCGGCTGCTGTGCCGTGTTGTGTAAAGTTGGTAACCTGCAATGGTATTTTAAGCTCCTGGTCAATTTCCAGCCCGCTGTTTAAAGACAATCCATTAAAAGGTGCTATTTCCTTCGGGCTGATATTGTATAACCGACCGATGCTATAAAGATTTTCCTTTGGCTCAACTGTATGATTAATAAAGAGTTTACTATTCTCTGATTGAATAATAAGGTCTGCAGGCTGTGCTTTAAGTGCAAGCGCAATACCAAATGAGAGCAATACAATAACCAGTTTTTTCATCAGATATTATTTATTTTCAGCACTTACGAAAATAAGTAAAAAATGTATACTGCATGATATAACGTGAAAATCAATGCTTTAATATGCGAAAAGGAGAAGGATAATAGTTATTTACCCTGTTGGGTAATACTTTAACCCACCCCAGGTTATATCCCATAAATCTTACGACGTTCCAGCCCCCCGCAGCGTTGCCTGCCGGAATATCTTTTTTCCGTAAATAATCCAAAGCAGCTTCATTGTCTGCATCTATTGCCTTCAGGTTCATTGTAATAATAGTGCTGAGCGCCAGGTCATGCGATGGAATAAGCTCATTTCTCATTACCCTGCCCGCCTTAATACCAAGCTTCTTTATATACAATACCGAAAAAAGTACAGCAAGGTCTTCCGTATCATTCTTTTTCAGCACCTTAACCTCATCGTTGGAACGCACCAGCTCAAATTGTTCCGGAGCCGTTAAATAGGCAGAAATCGCATTTTGCTCCTGCTTTGAAGCCATTATGAATTTTTTAGGTTTTGGTATTTGCGCAGCAACCGCTTCTTTCTTTCGCATACATGCAATAAAAAAACCTTCACCTTTTACTTTATCGGGGTAAAAACGATAACCATACATATGCTTTTGCTCAGAAACCGTTTCCACAATTCCCCAACCGGTTGCACCGGGAACAGGTATCGTTTCTACATCAAAGATTTCTGCTATCCGGTCTACAACCGCTTCATTTTCCTCCACCGAATAAGAACAGGTAGAATAGATCAATATCCCGTTCTCTTTTAACGCTGGCCAGCTATCCTCTACAATACGCTGCTGCCGTTTACTGCAAAGCCCTACATTTTGCAGCGACCATTCTGCAATGGCATCTGGATCTTTTCGAAACATGCCGCTGCCGCTGCAGGGGGCATCCACTACAATCATATCAAAATAACCCTGCAGTTCTTTAAAGTCTGACGCGTCATTGCTCGTTACCACTATATTTTCCTTTCCCCATTTCACTGCGTTCTCCGTTAAAGCACCTGCTCTTGTTTTAATCACTTCATTGGCTACTATTAAACCTTCGGGAAACAGGGCCGAAAGGTGCGTTGCTTTACCCCCGGGAGCGGCACACAAATCAAGTACTTTGTATCTTGCTGTGGCATGATCGGGATACACAGCTTTTACGAACTGCTCTAAGAACATGGAAGCGGCTTCCTGCACATAGTAGCACCCGGCATGAAACAAAGGATCAAGGGTAAAGGAAGGCCGCTCCGAAAGATAGAAACCGGTACTGCACCAGGGAACCGGAGAAGGTAGTGGTAAGGGGTAAGGGGTAAGGGGTAAGCGCGGTTGCCGCCATTTAAAAGGATTGGTACGGATAGAAGTAACCTTTACAGGCGATGCATGTTCCTGCTCAAAAGCTTCTTTGGAAAAGCCTTCAGCGTTTTGTAAGCTGTTTATGAATGCGGCAGGAAGGTGCAAATAATGATCCGGTTTTAAGCTGCAAATATATTACGCATTATTACAGGATGGCTTTGCAGGAACTATTTTTAACGGTACTATAATTCCTTCAGCTCACTGATCAGGTCCTGCAGCACTTTCTTGGCGTCGCCAAACAGCATGGATGCTTTTGGCTGAAAAAAAAGATCGTTCTCTATGCCGGCGTACCCCGGTTTCATGCTCCGCTTGTTTACAATAACGGTTTTTGCCAGCTCCACATCCAATATGGGCATGCCATAAATAGGAGAAGCAGGATCATTTTTAGCGGCAGGGTTAACTACATCATTCGCTCCTAAGATCAGTACCACATCGGTGGAGGGAAAATCGTTATTGGCCTGTTCCATTTCCTGCAGCTTATCGTAGCTCACATCGGCCTCTGCCAGCAGCACATTCATATGACCGGGCATGCGGCCGGCCACAGGATGTATGGCATAGGTAACTTCCACGCCTTTCGATTCGAGCAGCTTTTCCAGCTCATGACAGGTATGCTGGGCCTGCGCCACAGCCAACCCATAGCCCGGAACAATAATGACCTTATGGGCATAGTTCATTACCATTGCCGCATCGCTCAGCGATATCTCTTTGTAGGCGGCGCCCCCTTCCGCTTTAGCTCCCGCCGCGCCTTTATGACCAGTTCCAAAAGAGCCAATCAGCACATTGAGCAGCGAACGGTTCATGGCCTTGCACATCAAGATGGTTAACAATGTACCCGCCGCGCCAACTAATATTCCACCTGTTAGCATGGCTTTATTGTTATATAAAAAGCCTCCGCAGGCCGCAGCCACGCCGGTAAAAGAATTGAGCAACGAAATAACCACCGGCATATCTGCTCCGCCGATAGGCATCACAAAAAAAACGCCATACAGCAGGGATAAGCCCAGGATAATATAAAACAGCAAAACACCACTTGCCGGCAGCCAGCCAACGAGGTACAGCGCCATAAAAAAAATAACCAGCAGCAGAACAATATTAAAAATATGCTGTCCTGTAAAAATAAAATCCCTGATCTTACCATTAAGCTTGCCCCAGGCTATCATACTACCGGCAAAGGATATGCTCCCGATAACAAGTCCGGCCAAAATGATCAGCAGTTGCTGCCGCAACCCTGCCTGAAAAGTTATATCAATGGCGGTTAGTCCTGGTACCGATTGCAGTCCGTCCATAAGATGCCCGAATTCCACCACCGATATTAAAGCCGCGCAGGCGCCCCCCATTCCGTTGAATATGCTCACCATCTCGGGCATAGCCGTCATTTTCACTTTGCGTGCGGCAACCGTTCCCGCTATACCTCCAATTATTAATCCTCCAAATATCCATGTATAATTTTGCAGGAAATTTCCCTCTTCATCTTTGTACAAAAAGATCGTTCCCGCAATAGCGGCAGCCATCCCGGCAGCGGCTATAAGGTTTCCCCTCCGCGCCCTGGCCGGATGCGCCAGCATCTTTAACCCAATGATGAAGGTAATGGAGGCGAGGAGGTAAATGATTGTTAATATAGCTGCCACATTCTAAGTTTGAAATCTCAAATAGCAAAAAAAAAATAACAAAAAAATAATAAATATTAAATTCAAAAGGCCTGATCCTGATCATTCCCCTCTTTTTTTCAAAATAGCAGAAAATATCAAAATAAACTCTTTTGCTTCCTGCCTCAATCCAAGCCTTTCATTTTCCATTTCAGAAGAATGATCGGTTATAACAAGTCTTAACCAATACGCAGATTCTTTTGCTTCTCTCCGGCATGTTTTAATTTTCATCTTAAAATCCTTATCACCTATGCTTTCATTCGCTTCAATATAATTAGCACCCGGCGAACTACCCGCCCGGATTAATTGTGACACATATTCGGCATTTATACTATTCCTTGGTAATTTTAAACAGAAGTCTCTGACCCGTTCCGCAAAAACCGCTGTTCTTTCTTCCAGGTCATATTTATTTTGTTGCCTTTCCAATATGCAGGAGTTTGGTGAGATGAATAGGTTATTTTATGCTCTAATTTATTTTTTATTTTTTTATTTTTAACTTTATTTGGTTCTTGTTTTTTGGTTCTTTGAATTTTTATTTCCCTTAAACATTTCCAGCATCCTGTCTGTTACCACAAATCCGCCTACCACATTTAAAGTGCCTAATATTACGGCCAGAAAGCCCAGCACCAGCGCGGGATAATTATCTTTTGCCGCCTGGCCCATTACAATAATAGCGCCGATGATCACTACGCCGTGAATGGCATTGGCGCCGCTCATCAGGGGTGTATGCAATACGGCAGGTACCCGTCCTATTACTTCAATGCCCACAAACACCATCAGTATAACGATATAGATCATTTGCTGATGCTGCGAAATAAAAGAAAGTAATGCTTCCATATATAGTTATATTACATTTCTGATCTTTTCATTTACGATCTCCCCGTTATATACCACGCATGTTCCTTTCACCAGGTCGTCGTTGAAACTGAGATTTAATTTGCCTTCTTTATCAATCAGGAGATACAGGAAATTCAGGATATTCCTGCCATATAATTTACTGGCATCAGAGGGCATGGATGATGGGAGACCGGAATTGCCAATAATGCTCACGCCATTATAACGTATGGTTTCTTCGTTTTTTGTAAATGGCGTATTGCCACCGGTTTCGGCGGCGATGTCAACAATTACCGAACCGTTGCGCATGGTTTTCAGCATATCTTCCGTAATGAGCAATGGTGCTTTTTTACCCGGTATCTGGGCCGTAGTAATTACTATATCAGCCCTGGCAATATGGTCTGCAATTTTTTGCTGCTGCCTGAGTTTGTATTCATCCGGTTGATCAACAGCGTAGCCCCCGGCTTCACTGGCATCGGCAACGCCTTCCACTTCAATAAATTTAGCTCCCAGGCTCATTACTTCTTCCTTAACCGCAGGCCTGGTGTCGAATACTTCTACCACGGCGCCCAGCCTTTTTGCGGTTGCTATGGCCTGCAACCCTGCCACGCCTGCACCCAAAATCAATACCCTTGCAGGCGCAATGCTGCCGGCAGCCGTCATGAACATGGGAAAATATCTTCCATAATGATTAGCGGCGGTTAATACTGCTTTATAGCCCGCGATATTGGCCTGGCTGCTCAGTACATCCATACTTTGTGCGCGGGAGGTGCGGGGCAGCATATCCATACTAAAAACCGTAACGCCGGCATCCGCATATTGCTGCATCAAAGCCCCGGCATAAAGGGGTTGCAAAACACCCAGTACAATGGCTCCTTTTTTTATTGTACTTATTTCTTCCGGCACAATTCCGTGAATAGAAAGAATAATATCGCATTGGGAAAGCAATGCGTTTCTTGCATAAGAAGAAACGCCTTTTGCATGATATGCGTGTTCATCAGCGAAGGCAGCATCCCCTGCTCCGCTTTCTACCCGTACTTCCACATTCCTCTTGGCCAGCGCTTCTGCCTCTTCGGGTAACAACGACACCCTGTTTTCTCCGGTAGGTTCTTTGAGTATACCTGCGATCATAAAATGAATGTAAAGATTTTCAGGGAAAAAAGGACTTACAATCTAAAACCTTATGCTAAAATGTTGCTTCTCCTTAAAGCCGGGTGTAAAAAAAACAACGCCTATAAAAAACAGGTCAATGCTACAGGTAACTAAAGGATGAGACCGGATAACGCGCCACGCTGCTTCCATTTCAGCGCTCCAGTGTATATCATCAAAAACAAACAGGGAACCGGGTTGCACATAAGGCAACAGCCAGTTAAAATAGCGCAGTGTTGGCTCCATTCGATGATTGCCGTCTATAAAAGCAAAATCTGCTTTACCGGCTTTTGCCAGAACAGTTCGCAGGGTATCATCAAAGTTACCCACGGTTAAATGGATATTAGAAAGCCTGAGCTGCGCAAAATGCTGCCTGGCCAACGCCGCTATAGCCGGTGCACCTTCTAATGTATATACCTGAGCAGATGTATTTGCCGATGCAAGATAGGCAGTGGTAATGCCCAAAGCAGTGCCCAGCTCAACAACGGTTTGGGGCTGGTAATAATTAACCATCCGGAAAAGCAGCCGGGCGTATTTGGCCGATTTAAGCGACCACCTGGCAATATCTTTCACCTTCCTGTTACGGGAAGCCATAACCGCAGATCCGGCGCCATAATCCTGCACTTCAATCTTTTCATCGTTAAGCAGCACATGTGCCCTCAAACGCTCTACCCGGTCGTAGGCATAAAAAAAGCGCTTATCGTTTAATACTTTTGTAATAAACTCAAACACGAAAGGCGAATGCACGCCATGCCCGCTGCCATTAGCGGCGGCGCCATAGTATTGAAGATATTTAAAAGCGAGCTGGAATTTATTGTACATCCGTGTTAAAGCTATGGACAGCACCCCAAAAAAAGAAATCTTATTGCTTTCTTATCCAGGTTTGAAAGGAATAAGCATATGCATGACGGTCATCGGCCGCGAAATCAAGGTTGTACACTTTTTCCCATTGCTGTTCGTTTATTGCCGGGAAAAAAGTGTCGCCTTCCAATACCGCATGTACCCTGGTTATATAAATTTTATGTGCAAGCGGCAAAAAAAGCTGGTATATCTGTCCGCCACCGGCTATAAAAGCTTCTTTGCAGTCGGTTTCTGCCGCTTTTGCCAGCGCTTCTTCCACCGAGCTTACTACCCACACATCATCGCGGTGAATGCCGTGATCGTGCCGGCGGGTAATAACAATATTATATCTTCCCGGCAAAGGCTCGGCTGCCATAGACACGTAAGTTTTCCTGCCCATGATCACCGGCATGCCCCAGGTAGTGTTCTTAAAGAACTTCATATCGTTGGGCAAACGCCACAGCAGTTCATTATTGTTGCCGATGGCATTGTTTTCCGAAGCAGCCACGATGAGCGATATAATCATATCCTAATAATTCAATACAAAGAACCAAATAACAAAAAACAAATAATTTCAAAGCCCGAAGTCAAAAATCCGAAATCCGAAACGAAATGCCAACGGTAAATCATAAACGACAAACTGTAAATGAAAGTAGTAATTCCATTTACAGATTATAAACCGTATCCCAATCAGGGGATTGCTTCGACCCTTACAAAATAGTACGCATCATTCATATCTGTGTAGGGTCTCGCAATGACGTTCAAATCCGAAGCGAACCAACGGTAAACAACAAACAATAAACTATAAATCCCTATACCGCCACCGGCGCTTTTATGGCCGGATGATGCTGGTAGTTTTCGAGCGTAAAATCTTCGAATGTAAAATCAAAAATATCCTTCACTTCCGGGTTCAGCCGCATTACGGGCAACGCATAAGGCGTACGCGATAATTGTAGCTTTGCCTGTTCAATATGATTGTTATATAAATGCACATCGCCGAAGGTATGTATAAATTCACCCGGTTCAAGGCTGCAAACCTGCGCAATCATTAGCGTAAGCAGCGCATAGGAAGCAATATTAAAAGGCACGCCCAGGAAAACATCGGCAGACCGCTGGTACAACTGGCAGGAAAGGGCAGGCTTTCCTCCGCCTTTCGGCTCAGCTACATAAAACTGGAACATGTTATGACAAGGCATCAAAGCCATTTTGGGAAGATCGGCTACATTCCATGCACTTACAATGAGCCTGCGGCTGTCCGGATTTTTTTTGATCTGGTCAATTACCTCCCTGATCTGGTCAATGGTTTGTCCGTTTGCCCCTTCCCAACTACGCCATTGCTTGCCATATACCGGGCCTAATTCACCATTACTGTCGGCCCATTCATTCCAGATGCTTACCTTATGCTCATTAAGATATTTGATATTGGTATCGCCTTTTAAAAACCACAGCAATTCGTATATAATGCTTCTCAGGTGTAGCTTTTTGGTGGTTACCAGCGGAAATCCCTTACGCAGATCAAACCTTGCCTGGTAGCCGAAACAACTGATGGTGCCTGTTCCCGTACGGTCGTGCTTTTGCACACCGCTATCCATAATATGCTGAAGTAACTGCAGGTATTGTTGCATGGGTGCAAGTTACGGCAAAAGCTGCAAGGAGATAATTTGAAAATGCGGAAATGTGGAAATCTGCCAGCCGGCAGGCTGGTTTGAAAATGAAAGGAGCGTCAGACTGCGGGTGAATATGGAAAATGTGAGTATACGGAAAACCGTTTCAGATCCGGTATTTTCTTACTGATCGCTAACTGCTGACCGCTGACAGCCACGATTAGAATTTTTTACGTCCAGGGCTTCCTCTTTATATTTATAAAATATTCACTGATCTTTACAACTCATAGAAATTCCGGCTTAAGATTAGCTTTTACTGTTATCACTGAAATAATTACAAAATGAAAAAGATTTTTTTACTTCCTGCTGTATTTTTTTTGTTATTATCAAACGGTTGTATGTCCACTAAAAAAAACACGGCTGCTTCCCTGTCGTTTGCGCCTAATATTGTTGTTGCCCATCGTGGCGCCTGGAAGAAAAACAACCTGCCTGAAAACTCTATTGCCTCATTAAAAGAAGCGGTGCGGATAGGTTGTACCGGCTCAGAGTTTGATGTGCATCTTACGGCAGATGACAGCCTGGTGGTTAACCACGATGCACATTATGCAGGGCTAACCATTGAAAAAAGCACCTATGCCGAATTATCCGCAACAAAACTATCCAATGGCGAAATGCTGCCCACGGTATATCATTACCTGAAGGAAGGCATGCAGCAAACCAAAACCATGATGGTACTGGAGATCAAGCCCTCCACCATAAGCAAAGAACGGGGACAGTACCTCGCGGAAAAAGTGGTGACGCTGGTAAAGCAGCTCAGGGCCGAACCGTGGATCATGTATATCAGCTTCGATTATGATATACTCAAAAAAATACTGGAACTGCAACCCGGCGCCAAAACCGCCTATCTTAACGGAGAGAAGACGCCGGAGCAACTGGCAGCGGATAAGATCTGGGGGGTAGACTATCATTACGCTGTTTTTAAAAAGAATAACAGTTGGATCGCAGACGCTCAGAAATTGGGAGTGAACCTGAATGTTTGGACGGTAAACAATGCAGAAGACATGGAGTGGTTCATCAATAATAAATTTGATTATATTACCACTAACGAGCCGGAGCTGTTATTTGACCTCATTGATAAAAAAGGAAGATGAAAAAATACGTTAAACACATAGGAACAGTAGAAACATAGGAACACAATAGAGAGCACAAAACTATGTGCACCTATGTGCCTATGATCCTATGTGTTACAGAAAAAACTAAACACATAGACACAATAGAAACATAAGAACACAATAGAGAATACAAAAAACTATGCGCACCTATGTGCCTATGATCCTATGGGGTCAGGAAAAAACTAAACACATAGACACAGCAGAAGCACAGAAACACAATAGAGAATACAAAAAAACTATGTGAACCTATGTGCCTATGATCCTATGTGGTCAGGAAAAAACTAAACACATTAGACACAGCAGAAGCACAGAAACACAATAGAGAATGCAAAAAAACTATGTGCACCTATGTGCCTATGTGTTAAAAAAACACCTAAGCACAGTAGAAACAGAAGCATATCAAAATAAACGCCCCGGATAATGATTAGTCCGGGGCGTTTTACATTTATAAATACAATTTTACCTGCCGCCAATAACATAGCGTGCCGCTATACCAAAATTAGAGGCATGAAAAGAATCATAATAATCGGGACGGGTGAAAAATATAGTTGGCCTATAATCCGCAGTTAAATTCAACGGTATAGAAGGGAACTTATAATCCAAGCCTCCTGTTGGATAGAACCCGAATCCAAAGCCCTTATACCTGTTTTCTCCTGAAAATGCATTATAGCCTGTTAAACCTCCGCCTACAAACCATTTCAACCCGGTTACCGGTATATCAAAATGGTGCTGATATCCTGCTGATACAGAAAGACTGAACGGACGATACCTGTTATTAGTATAATAGTATCCCTTAGTTCCTCCCCCGGCATTCAATTCAAAAGCTCCGGCATCGCTAACAAAGGTTTTATAGGAAAACGCAAAAAGGTCATAATAAGATTCCGGCGCTATACGTATACCTATAGCGCTTCTGTAATCTCCCTGTGCTGTGGCGGCAACGCTGATACCCGTTGCGATCAGGGTCATGCATAACAATTTTTTCATCATAACAATTTTTAATTTGATGTGGCAAAGATAACACCGAAAGAAAGATATCATAACTTATTATGCTGTATGGCACAGTTTTTAAACAGTCGTTAACATAATTGTTTTAACTTATACCACTTCTCGTTTCACAGCCTCATTAAAATTGCATGTAGCTAAAAAATATTATTCTTATTATATTTGACGCCTGTATGTTTACATTAAAAAGATCAGTGTTTGCACCTTCATTCTTTACGGTAATATTATTATTGTTCACATCGCAATTGCTGCCTGCTCAAAGCAATTCCGTTGATTTTAACCGCAAGGCTTATTATGCGGCCTTTACCAGCGCAGATATTAACGGTATTGAAAAACAATTGGATATTATAAGCCAAAGCGCACACGGGCAAAAAGATGCTTTTGAAGGCGCATTAATGATGAAAAAAGCAGGACTGATCAAAGGCGCATCCCACAAACTCAAAACATTTAAGGCAGGGAGGGAAAAATTAGATAGCATGATCGCTGCAAATGCCGGTAATGCCGAATTCCGGTTCCTCCGGCTGATGATACAGGAAAAGGCGCCCAAAATACTCCATTATGACCAACAATTAGAGGAAGATCGTCAATACCTGGTTGAGCATTTCAGATCTGTTCCGGAAAGCGTTCAAAAAGCTATCCTTGATTACAGCAAATCATCTAAAGTTTTATCACCCCAAGACTTCTAATCCCCGGCAAGTATGAGTAAAAAAGTTTTAGCCGTTTATTTTACGCAATCCGGCCAAATGGAAAGTATTATTGATCATTTTACCAAGCCGCTGGCATCCGCTGCCGATATTACCGTAGAGAAAGTGCGCATTTACCCTGCCAAACCGTTTCCTTTTCCATGGACGTCCGCCCTGTTTTTTGACGCTATGCCGGAGAGTGTGGATGGCATTCCCACAGCACTGGAACCCTTTACTTTTAAAGAAGCACAATACGACTTGATCATACTGGGTTATCAGCCCTGGTTTTTATCGCCAAGCATTCCTGCCGGCTCATTGCTACGGCATCGGTTATTTAAAGCCATACTTAACAATACGCCGGTGGTTACGATCAGCGGATGCAGGAATATGTGGATCAACGCCCAGGAGAAAGTAAAAAAGCTGCTTAAAGAAGCCGGTGCAAACCTGGCGGGAAACATTGCGCTGGTAGACCGGCATAATAACTATATCAGCCTGGTAACGATCCTTTACTGGATGCTTACCGGCAAAAAAGACAGGAAATGGGGGATATTCCCCAAACCCGGCGTATCGGATGAAGACATTGCCAATGCCGCTTTGTTTGGCCAAACGGTAAACACTCATTTACAAAAAAATGAGTGGCACGATCTGCAGGCCCACTTGCTGCAGCAACAGGCGGTAAACGTAAAATACAACCTGATGTTCATTGAACGAAAAGCAGGTCGCATATTTTCGATATGGTCGAAAATCATTAATGGCAGCAAAAAAAGACGCGCCTTACTTGTTGCATTCAAATATTATCTTTTAATTGCTCTTTGTATTGCGGCGCCTGTTATTTTACTGGTTGACGCTTTGTTTTTTAAACCCTTTCTGGGTAAGCGGATAAAACGACAAAAAGAATATTATGCAGGTGTGTCCCTGAAGTAATTGACAGACAACGATATAACTGTTAATTGTATTTGATAATATTCTATTTTTGAATTTCATACTTGAAGAAAATGTCATTGAACGAAGTTTATATTACAAGAACAGCCAGTTTTTTTCCCAACAGCCCTGTTTCAAATGATGAGATGGAGGAATACCTGGGCTATATTAATAACAAGCCGTCCAAGTCTAAGCGGATCGTGTTGCGCAATAATGGAATTACCAACAGGTACTACGCACTGGAAAAAGGAGGAAAGGTAACCCATACTAACGCAGAGATGGCGGCCCTGGCCGTAAAGTCTTTATTTAATGGCGCCCCGGATGATATAAAATCTGTTCAACTATTGTCATGCGGCACCTCCTCTCCCGATCAACTGATGCCCTCTCATGGGGTAATGGTTCATGGCTGGCTTCCGGAAAGCGGCGCTATAGAAGTGGTTTCACCTTCCGGTGTTTGCTGTGCGGGTATGCATGCGCTTAAATATGCGTACATGGCCATCAAAACAGGGGAGCTTACAACCGCTGTGGCTACCGGGTCAGAAAGAATGTCGGCATCACTGCGTGCAGAGAAATTTGAAGATGAGGTGCAGAAGCTGATCGAACTGGAAGAAAACCCTTATATCAGCTTTGAGAAAGAGTTTTTAAGATGGATGTTATCGGACGGCGCATCGGCATTTTTATTATCAGACAAAAAAAATGAAAAAGGCTTAACGCTTCGCATCGAATGGCTGGAAGGCGTTTCTTACGCGCAGGAAATGGAAACCTGCATGTATATGGCCGGCGAAAAGCTCGAAGACGGAACCCTGAAAAGTTTCTTAGAATATACGCCGGATGAAATAAATGAGCATTCTGTAATGAGCATTAAGCAGGATGTAAAGCTGCTCAGCGAACACATCGTTCCACTGGGTGGCATTAAGCTGAAACAATTATTTGAGAAGAAGGGATTAACGCCTGATGATATAGATTATTTTCTGCCCCATATGTCCAGCAACTTTTTTAAAAGCAAGATATATGAGCGGTTAGAATACAATGGCATCGGTATTCCGTATGAAAAATGGTTCGTTAACTTAAGTACCGTGGGCAACGTAGGCGCGGCATCGGTGTATATGATGATTGATGAATTATTTCATAGCGGGAAGCTTAAAAAAGGCGATAAAATTCTTTTACTGGTTCCCGAAAGCTCACGCTTTTCATATATGTATGGTTTATTGACTGTATGCTAAGGAATGTGAGAAATGTGGAAATGAAAGCAATGCGGGAGGCTAATAGCATATCGGGATAGTTACAAGTTGCAGGTTACAGGGTGCGGGTTTATCGTTTCACGATGGGATGAAAAGGTGAAAAGAGAGACGTGAGACGTGGCTGATTGCCAATGGCTGAAGGCTGATCGCTGATAGCCCAAACCTGACACGGGACAATTCGCATTGCAAAATAATTGCTCAATGAAAAAAGAAGACATACCCCAGGATCCCAGTGCTTTGCAAAATGTAACGAAAGAAGTTTCGTATGCAGTTGATGAAAATGGGAAGTATGTAACAGAACTGAGTGCCGGCTGGGATGTAAAAATAAAGGCATTAGATGTTGCCTGGAGCGACATTGAAAAAAAGGTAGCCGGCGCCAGGCAAAAAGTGCTGAATAAGGAAGCCAGCCCGCTGTTATATTTCATGGAACTAAAGCTGATGGATATAGAGATCCTGTCGGCCTATACCGGTTTTTGGAAATGGCAGGTAAAGCGTCATTTAAAACCCAGCGTTTTTGAAAAACTATCAGCTAAAAAATTGCAGCGATACGCAACCGCTTTTGACGTAACGGTTGAAGCATTAAAAAATGTGAACTGGAATGAAACCGGAGTATAAGCACCTGCAGGCGGCGCATTGCGAAAATGGGGTAACAACGAGCCTGCTGCAGCATTACGGGGTACATCAGATAACGGAACCTTTAGCTTTTGGCATCGGTTCGGGGCTGTTCTTTATTTATATCCCTTTCATGAAAGTAAATGACGGCCCTGCCATTTCCTTTCGTACCATGCCGGGTATGATCTTTAAGCGTACCTGTAAATCGCTGGCAATTCCTATACTGCGTAAAAAATTCTCTTCTAAAGAAAACGCGAAACAGGCATTGGACAACCGGCTGGCGGAAGGTCACCCTGCTGCCTGCCAGGTGGGTGTTTTTTATCTTCCTTATTTTCCAAAAGAATACCGCTTCCATTTTAACGCGCATAACTTAATTGTAGTGGGAAAGGAAGGAGACAACTATCTCATCAGCGATCCCATTATGGAAACCATCACCACCATGAACAGCTATGAGCTGGAGCGGGTTAGGTTTGCCAGGGGTCCGCTTGCTCCCCGCGGGCAACTGTATTTTCCACAAAAAACAGGAGCAGTAACGCAGGAGCAAATGAAACACGCGATTATTACCGGCATCAAAAGAAATGTACGCCATATGCTATATGCACCCGGTAATATTGCCGGCATCAGCGGCATACGCTATACCGCCAAAAAAATAAAAAAATGGCGTGATACACTGGGGCTGGAAAGATCGCGCAGCTACCTGGCGCAACTGGTGCGGATGCAGGAAGAAATTGGTACAGGCGGCGGCGGCTTTCGTTTTATTTATGCGGCGTTTTTACAGCAGGCGCATGCCTATTTCCCTGTTGATGAATTGATGGATATATCAAAACAGTTTACCAAAGCCGGCGACCTGTGGAGAGATGCGGCTATACAGGCATCGGGCATTTATAAAGGCCGGCTTACGGAACAGCACGACTACAATATAATGGGCGATCACCTGTTGGAAATAGCAGCGCTTGAAAAAGAGGCGTTCAATGATTTGGCTGCCACACTAAAAAAATTACGTTAATGGAGCATACAGGGTGCAAGTTACAGGGTACAGGGTGCAGGGTGCAGGGTACAAGTTACAAGTTGCAGGGTACAGGGTACAAGTTACAAGTTGCAGGGTACTGGTTGCTGGGCACAGGGTGCAGGACAAGTTTATACCATGCACCATACCGCTATCGCCGAACAAAAGTCTTTCACACCTTATACCTTACACCTTATACCTTACACCTCATACCCTATACCCTATACCTCACATCCCATACCTGATACCCCATACCTCAACCATGCCCTCCGCCATCCATATAGAAAACCTGAGCTTTGCATACAAAGGCAATACCCATAAGGCAATAAGGCAATTCAGTATGCAGGTGGAAAAGGGCGACCGTTTTGGCATTTTTGGACCCAACGGGGCAGGTAAAACCACTTTAATGAACCTGATGACCGGACTGTTGCCCTATACAACAGGATCTGTTCAACTGATGGGACATGAAGTAAAGAACAATAAAAAACGCGTTAATACCTTATTTGGCTTTGTGCCGCAGGACTTCTCTTTTTATCATGAGCTGAGCCCGGCAGAGAATATGGAATTTTTCGGCGCCTGGGCAGGATTAACCAAACAGCAGATCGGGCAAAGAATAAATGACCTGCTGAACATTATGCAATTGCAGGATGTACGGAACAAGCCGGTAAACAAATTTTCGGGCGGCATGAAACGCAGGGTAAACCTTGCCATTGCGGTTATGCACGAGCCCCCTGTATTATTCTTAGATGAGCCAACGGTGGGTGTGGATGTGCAAACGCGGCATGCCATTATTCGTTATCTGAAAGAACTGAACGAAAAGGGCACTACACTAGTATATACATCGCACCAGTTGAAAGAGGCGGAAGACCTGTGTAATAAAGTAGCAATGATAGATGAAGGAAGAATAATCGCTAGTAATACGCTAAACCAATTATTAAAAGAACATCAGCAGGATGGGCTGGAAGGATTGTTCCTCAACCTTACGGGAAGGGAATATAGAGATTAAAGATTTTAAATTTGAAATGCGGCTGGCTTATAGATCATTAACAAATTGAAAAGTGGTTATTATAAATAAAAGAGAAGTATGCTGAAGAGGTTATCCATTATGAAATATAAAAATGAAGCAAAGCCTGATTTTAATAAGCGCTCTATAAACCGCATAATCTCAAATCTGAAATCTCAAATTTCAAATTCTTTTGTTTAAGCTCTGGTCAACGATAATAAAGGATTGCAGGATTTTAACCCGCGACAAAATGGGACTGACCCTGATGTTCCTGATGCCCATTGTATTGGCCATTGTAATAGCATCGGTACAAAACAGCACTTTTGAGCTGGTCAATGAAAATAAAATACCTATTCTCCTTTTTAATAAAGATACCAGCGAACCGGCCAGAGAACTGGAAACAGCATTAGCCAAAGTGGGCATGTTTGATATAAAAAAGGTAGAGGATATTCAAAATGAAGAAGCGCTTAAAGACCGTATTAATACCAAAAACGCGTTAGTTGCCATTGTTATCCCCGGTAATTATTCAGAGGATGTTTTAAAAAAAGCAAAAAATATAGCGTCGGAAGCTTTAAAAAATATAGCACCGCCACAAGATTCGGTACAGCAAACCCCGCATGAGGCAGCCCCTGTTCAACTGTATTATCATCCCGTATTGCAGCAATCTTTTCGGAAAAGCATTGACGGCATGCTGCGCAGCACCCTGCAATTTATCCAAACCAAATATATCGTAAAAGACGTATACCATGCCGTAAATGAAGAAGACATCCCCGTTTCCTTAGAGGATCAGATCGTTACCAATCAAACCCCCATAGCGGAAATTTCTGTTTCAAAGAACAACAGCCGTCAAATACCCAATGCCACGCAGCACAATATTCCGGCCTGGACGATCTTCGCCATGTTCTTTATTGTTATATCGCTCGGTAGCAGCGTGGTAAGGGAAAAATTAAATGGCAGCATTATCCGGCTGCGCACCTTGCCTACTCATTTTGGGTTAGCTATCATTTCAAAACAAATTACTTACGTGGCGGTAACGATGTTGCAGGCAGCCGTTATTTTTTCTATTGGCATATGGCTATTTCCGCAAATGGGCCTGCCCGCGTTAAACCTGCCCTCCGACAAGGGCGCTTTATTGCTGGTAACCTTCATTTGCGGCTGGTGCGCCGCGAGCTTCGCTATTTGCATTGGCGTTTTTTCCAACACGCAGGAGCAGGCAAACGGCTTTGGCGCAGTATCTGTTGTATTGCTCGCTGCCATTGGCGGACTATTAGTACCCTCCTTCGTAATGCCACCATCCTTCCAGCTTATCATGAGGTTATCGCCGCTGCACTGGTGCCTTGAAGCCTATTATGGACTGTTCCTGGAGGGCGGCAGGCTACGGGATATTGGGATGAATATTATACCTTTATTGGTTATTACATTATTATTGCAAATAATTGCGTTTTACGGGTTAAAACGTAAAAATCTGATCTGAAAATTTCATCAATGGAAAAGGAACAATTAAAGCAACAGCTCAAAGAACAAATAATTCAATTTCTAAATCTTACCAGCGTAAAACCAGCGGATATCAAAGATGACGAGCCTTTATTTGGCGAAGGGCTCGGACTTGATTCTATTGACTCTATTGAACTGATCGTATTACTGTCGCGCGAATACGGCATTACCATACAAGACCCTAAGGAAGGCCGGAAAATACTGGTAGATATCAATACCATGGCAGACTATATTATCCTGCACCAAACAAAATAAAAATTTTCTATTGAGCAGGATCTTTGTAACAGGAATGGGAATGATCAGCGCTATTGGGGATGCTGTACAAAAAAACCGGGAAGCGCTGATCAGGAAGCAAAGCGGCATTTCCACGCTAACATTATTTAACACAAAGTATACCGGGCTGAGACCCTGTGGTGAAATAAAAAAGGGAACCCAGGAGCTGAAAGATATGCTGCATGCCCATGAAAAAGGAACTACCCGCAGCTCCGCACTGGCTTTACATGCATTTAAAGAAGCGGCTGATGATGCGGGTCTTTCGGCTCAACAGTTATCGTCACCGCATACAGCGCTTATTGGCGGGTCTACGGTAGGCGGCATGTGCCTTACGGATGAACTATACCATGATGCAAACAGGAGTGAGAACGGCTCCGAGTATCTTTCGTCTTATGATTGCGCTTCCGTTAATTTGTACCTGCAAAAGCGTTACCGGATGGGCGGTATTATTAATACCATCAACACCGCATGTTCCTCTTCTTCTAATGCCATTATGTATGGCGCAAGGTTATTAAAAAACGGTTTGGCTAAGTGCGTGATCGCCGGCGGAACCGACAGCCTGGCTAAGTTCACGATCAACGGCTTTAACGCGTTGCATATTCTTTCCCCTGAAAAATGCGCCCCGTTCGACAGGGACAGGAAGGGGCTGAACCTGGGTGAAGCTGCTGCATTCCTGGTATTGGAAAAAGAGGAAGATATTGCCGGTAAAAAAACATACGCTGAATTAACGGGTTATGGCAACAGCAACGATGCGTTTCATCCTTCCTCATTATCGGACGAAGGAGACGGTCCTTTTTTGTGTATGCAAAAAGCTTTAGAAAAAGCCGGGCTTTCGGCGCCGGCCATCAGCTTTATCAATGCGCACGGTACCGCTACTGAAAATAACGACGCCGTTGAAAGCCGGGCTATGCTGCGCTTATTTGGTACGCCTCCGCCCTTTGCTTCCACCAAAGCCAACACAGGTCACACGCTTGGAGCGGCAGGCGCTGTGGAGGCAGTATTTAGTGTTTTAAGCCTTTACTACCAGGAAATATATCCCGGTTTGCATTTCAGCAATGCAATAGCAGCCACAGGCCTAAAACCTGAAACCCATTACAGGCAAATGTCATTGCAGCATGTGATGTCTAATTCATTTGGTTTCGGGGGTAATTGCACTTCGCTCATCTTTTCGAAAGTATAGAAGAGGGATTGGGAGTTTAGGGTTTATAGTTTGTTATTTGTGGTTTATGGTTACATTCGTTTGGGTTCTGGATTTTTCGTTTCGGATTTCGGATTTCAGGCTTCGGATTTGATTTAATATTTGAATTTTATTTGCTTCTTGTGATTTGTTTTTTGGTTCTTTAATTCGAACTTTACTTCCCATGTATATCCATCACCATACCTGCATATCGCCCCAGCAAACTTTTAGAAATGCCGATGTGGAAGCATTGCAGGAAAACACTGATAATAAATTAAAGGCAAAGGAACCGGTATATGATGGCATTCCGCCCGGTATTTTACGCAGGATGGGGAAAGCGGTAAGAATGGGCATAGGCGCTGCAATACCCATCATCAAACAACAATCAACAGACGGGATTATTATAGGCACGGCCAACGGGGGCATGGAAGACTGCATTAAATTCCTTAACCAGATCATAGCTTATGACGAAGGGATGCTCACCCCGGGAAATTTTGTACAAAGCACCCCCAATGCCATTGCGGCGCAAATGGGATTGCTGGATAAAAACAGGGGATACAACATTACCCATGTGCACCGGGGGCTGGCATTTGAAAATGCATTGCTCGATGCCATGCTGATGATCAGGGAAAACCCGGGTAATCATTACCTGCTGGGAGCAGTGGATGAAATTTCCGACTACAATTATAATATTGATCTTTTAGACGGCTGTTACAAAAACGAAAAGATCTCTAATAAAGCGCTGTATACCACGTCATCTGAGGGTACTATTGCCGGAGAAGGCGCGGTTATGTTTTTAGTTAATAACGATGCTGAAAATGCCTTAGCAAAAATAAACGCTATACAAACCCTTCATACAACAGATGAAACAGAAGTAAGGCATGCGCTCCGGCAATTCATGCAACAGCACTTTGCTCCCGGGCAGAAAGCAGATATGCTGCTCACCGGTGAAAATGGCGATAACCGTTTATTAAAATATTATACTGCCGCCGAATCGCTGTTTGACGATCATACTACCGTTGCCCGTTTTAAACACATGTGCGGCGAATACCCTACCGCTTCATCGGTAGCACTATGGCTGGCCTGTTACCCGCAGCCATTACCCCCGCATATGATCAAAAAACAAGGATCAGCCGCTGCTGTGCGGAATATCATTATTTATAACAGCTACCGGGGATTGCAACACAGTTTTATACACATTGTTATTACTCACAAAAAATAAAAACCCTGTACTTTCGTTTATTATCGCAATCATATCACTAAACAAATAAATAGCCATTTGTATGAAATCACTCCCCAAAATCATCCTTCTTTTTGCAGTAACATTTGCTTCGCTCCAGCTATACGCCCAGCGCATCCGCGTAGTGGAAGGTAAGGTACCTGACCTGAAAAATGAAAAAGCGGTGAATACCGAATTTACCTATGATAATATAAGTGTAGGTAAATTTGATAAAGAAGCCGACTACATTAAGGCAAAAACAGAAGAATACAATAATAAGGAAGCAGGAAGAGGAGACAGCTGGGCAAAGAAATGGGTGGATGACCGGGAGTACAGATTTCAGCCTAAGTTTGACGAATTACTTACCAAATACAGTGATCTGACCATAGACAATAATGCCAAATACACGATTATATTCCATACCACTTTCATAGAGCCGGGATTTAATATTGGCATCACCCGTAAAAACGCTTTTATCAATGGCGAAGTGCTGATTGTGGAAACTGCCAATAAAAGTAATGTAATAGCTAAACTATCTGTTGATAAAGCTCCGGGCAATTCGTATTGGGGAAATGATTTCGATACCGGTGAAAGGCTTTCAGAAACCTACGCTACTGCTGGCAAAGCGCTGGGAAAGTTTATTAAGAAATAATAGTACGGATAAATTATGCTGAAGATAAAGAGGTTGCAAAAATCATGGCAACCTCTTTATCTTTTATATCAAAAATATTCCAATTCTCATCTTAAAACTTAAACCCAACCGTGAGCAATATATTGCCAATGGTATTGCTAAGCTTCGCAGCGTTATATACGCCTTCATCTAAACGATAGGGATAATACGCGTCTTTAATGATCTGGTGAATATAGGCCAGGTCAACAAACATTCCTTTATTACGCCAGCCCAGCCCGCCACTGATATTCATACGGCTTGCATTGGTTATATCTCCGGGCTGGTTGTCAAAATAATTGCTGGTATAGGGGTTGCTATAATAGTTGAAGCCGGCCCTAACCATTACCGTTTCAAATTTCAATTCCCCACCAATTCGAAAATTGATAGCAGATTTGAATACCTTATCTATATCCTTATTTAGTTTGTTGAAATATTCTTTATCCCCTGCGCTCGTATTATCCTGTGTATTAAATGTATTCCCTTTATAATCCACATATTCAATATCGGCAGTGATAAATCCTTTTTGAGAACTTACATCCGCCTGGGTTCCGAAAATATAGGCCAGTCCTGCGCCTATACGCATGGGGGTTTTATACCTGTATGTATATTCACCCGCGTAGCCGTCATTCAGATCCAGCGAGCTCTGCGACTTAACGCCTGCGTAACCTTCAGTATCAGTAGTAAGCGAAGCATAATAAGTATCCTTAAAAGAATACCAGGAAGGGCTATGAAAATTCAATCCTACCCGCAATGCCTCAACAGGTTTAAATATGATACCGATTTTAATGCTTGCTCCCGTACCATCTGTTCTTAAATAATCGTCTGCAACAAAACTATCAAAATAATTTCCAGGATCACTCTTAGTGTCTATTTCCTTAAAACTACTGTTACGTACGTATTTTAACGTGTTAATATTGAGTGAACCTCCAATATAAAATACATCGTTATAATTTCCTCCAACACCTATACTAAAATCTGAAATACTTCCCTTTGTTGATATAATCTGTTGCTGCCCCAGAGGCCCTCCCGTCCTTAATATATCTGAAGCACTACTGAAATATCCAAAATTGCCATTCATATCGGTTATTGTATCAATGAGATAAGTATTAAATGCAAGGGCGGGACCATACCTATAATTAGGGTCATTTAACATTTCATCTATATCATTAGGGCCGGCTCTATTATCACGATATAACTGATCAATATATTTTTCCGAATATGAATTTTGATTATTCTCCCCGCTAAGATACACTCTATTATTAAAATTAGCTGCTTTGCTAACAGCCAGCCCAACGCTCATATTCTTCCATTTGCTGTTTGCTTTATAAGAGGGAATGCCCCAAACTACACCCACAGGTCCGTAATTGAAGCTGCTTTTACTGTCGGTTGCCGAAGCGCCCCTGTAAGTAGCTTTATTGTTGCTAAAAGTAAAGCCGGGTGTTAACACGATTTCGCTCGTTTTATATAATCCGATCCCCGCGGGGTTGGTATAAAGCGCCGATATGTCGCCGCCCAATGCGCTAACAGCTCCCCCTAATGATTGCGCACGTGCCGTTCCCTGTGGCGTAAGCCAGGAGTACCGTATGGCGTCTAAAGGTTCCTGCGCTGATAAAATGGTAATGGAAAGAATAAATCCTGAAGTTAATACTAGTTTCCTCATATTTTTGAATGGTTTAAAATCAAAGGATCTGCAACTTTATTATACTAAAAAGAGCGGAAAGCCGCTCTTTTGGTTTAGAAAATAATATTGTAAAACTGTACTATTACACACTATACCGGCAATTATCTGCCCCCTCTGCCGGGTGAACGGGAAGGAGCGCTGCCACCTCCGCTGCTTCTGCTGCCTGAATTTGAACTGGGAGCAACCCTTGGTGCGGAAGGTGTGCTATTGCTGCGTTCAAATGTTCTGGCAGGCCGGCTTTCGCTGCTCCTGTCTGCAGAACGGCGCGGACTGGTGGTGTTACCCGAAGAAGAGCTGCGGGGGTTGATATAATTGTTATCGTTATTCCTGAATACTCTTACCGGTGCATTCCTGCTGTTATTTAATTCCGGATTACTGTTCCGGTTGCCATAACTGCCAAGGTTTGTTCTCCTGGGTGCGTAAGTTCCCGCAGGCCTCACATTACCGGGCTTGGTAGAAATTAAACCGGGATAATAATGCCCGTATCCATAAGAAGGATAATAAGGATTATAAAATGAATAAGGATTATAAAATCCGTTATACAAACCTCCCCATCCAAAACCCATGCCCATACCCATTCCATAATAGGAGGACGCATAAGGCGAATAGAAGGAATAAGGATTATAACCAAACCCCATTCCGAACCTGCTGCCATATGAATATGGCGAATACATACCGCCGCCATAATAGCCATAATCATCTAACGACGACCAAAGCGAGGGATTCCTTACTTTCATACGGAGATAATTGTCTTCACTGCTGTAAGCGGAACGGTCCTGTTCCGTTTGCACATTCACGTATTCATCCTGCCCGCCATTATCATCGTAATATTCATCATCGTTATTGGAGTAGGCTACACGCTGCTGTGGCGCAGGAGAATAATACACATCATCGGGTGTTTGGCCCGATTTATACATGGTGGAGCAGCTACTAAGCCCTACAGCCACCGCCGCCAAAAGTAAAATTCTCTTATTCATACATAGAGTGTTTTAAAATTACACCATGAAGTTACTACATTTGCGACAATTCGCACTGTTAATCTATTCAAAATAGTTGGGTATATATTAAAAGATATCCTATGTGAATTAACGCCTTTCAGGGTGCATAAAACAAGAACATATTAAAAAAATCATGAGCAAAGAAATTACTTCCCGGTTGCAGGATTACGCACAATGGTATAATGATCTTGTTATCAAAGGCGGACTGGCAGATTATTCTGCCGTAAGGGGCTGCATGGTAATTAAGCCCTACGGGTTTACATTATGGGAAAACATGCGCGACCAGTTAGACAGGATGTTTAAAGATACCGGGCATGTGAACGCTTATTTCCCGCTGTTTGTTCCCAAAAGCCTGTTTGAGGCGGAAGAAAAAAACGCGGAGGGTTTTGCAAAAGAATGTGCCATCGTAACCCACTACCGCCTGAAGTCCGACCCGGATAATAAAGGCAAGCTGATCGTTGATCCGGAAGCGAAGTTAGAAGAAGAGCTGGTAGTACGCCCCACAAGCGAGGCTATTATATGGAGTACTTATAAAACATGGATCCAGTCTTACCGTGATCTTCCTTTATTAATAAACCAATGGGCAAACGTTGTACGATGGGAAATGCGGACCCGTCTTTTTCTGCGTACCACGGAGTTTTTATGGCAGGAGGGACATACCGCCCATGCCACGGCACAGGAAGCGATAGAAGAAACGACACGCATGCTGGATGTGTATGCCGACTTTGCAGAAAACTGGATGGCGCTGCCGGTGATAAAAGGGGTAAAAACAGCCAGCGAAAGATTTGCCGGCGCCATTGACACCTATTGCATTGAGGCGATGATGCAGGATGGCAAAGCCCTGCAGGCAGGTACTTCCCATTTTTTAGGTCAAAACTTCGCCAAAGCTTTTGACGTACAGTTCTTAAACAAAGAAAATAAACAGGAGTATGTGTGGGCAACATCCTGGGGTGTTTCCACCCGCCTGATTGGCGCGCTGGTAATGGCGCACAGCGATGATGACGGACTAATTATACCTCCCAAAATTGCACCTTTCCAGGTAGTTATAGTGCCTATTCATAAGGGTGAGGAACAAAAAGCGGTAATAGACGCAAAAGTGAAAACGCTTGTGCAGGAGCTAAAGCTGGCCGGGATAAGAGTAAAGTATGATGATAACGATAATAACCGGCCGGGCTGGAAATTTGCCGAGTATGAAAAAAAAGGGGTGCCGGTTCGCATCGCCATCGGCGCAAGGGATATTGAAAATAATACAGTAGAAATTGCCCGCAGGGATACCAAAGAAAAAGTAAGCGTGGGTATGGATGATTTGCCGCTGCGCATTATTAACCTGCTGCAGCAAATACAACAGGATATGTTTGATAAAGCAAAAGCATACCGCGATGAGCATATTACTCCTGCCAATACCTGGGACGAATTTGTTCGGCTGCTTAATGAAAAGGGCGGGTTCATATCGGCTCACTGGGATGGTACGGACGAAACGGAAGAGAAAATCAAGGAGCAAACCAAAGCCACCATCCGCTGTATTCCTTTAAACGGGGAAGCGGAAGAAGGCAAATGCATATTAACCGGGCAGCCCAGTAAGAAAAGGGTTTTATTTGCACAGGCGTATTAAGGGAGGTATCAGGTTACAGGGTGCAGGGTGCAGGGTGCAGGTTACATGTGGAACCTGAAACCTGCAACCTGAAACAAACCTATCATATCACAAATCCATCAGGCAGTATAGCGCCCTTTTTCACCACCACAATGCCATCTTTTACGGTATATAAAGGATGATCGGAATCGGGCATATGGGTTCCTCCGTTGATACGCACATCATTGCCGATCCTGCAATTTTTATCTATAATAGCATTACGGATATAGCATCTTTCCCCGATACCCATTTTTGGCAGGCCGCGTTGCGCAGCGCTCTTCATCTCTTCCAGCGTTTCGTAATAATCACTACCCATGATATACGCACTTACGATGGTAGAGCCGTAACCAATACGGGTACGGATACCCGTAACGCTATTTTCAATACGCGAAGCATTGATGATACAACCTTCCGCTATCAGCGTTTTTTCAAGTGTAGTGCCGCTGATCTTAGCCGGAGGCAACATGCGGGGGCGGGTATATACTGATTTTAAATTATCAAACAGGTTAAAAAGCGGTATGTCTTCTGTGAGCTCCAGGTTGGCTTCAAAAAAAGAATAGATATTTCCAATGTCGGTCCAATAGCCGTCGTACTGGTAGCTTACTACTTTATGCGTACTGATGGAATCCGGTATTATTTCCTTGCCGAAATCAGTAGCATCCTTGTGCACATCCAGCAACATATCAAACAACAGTTTGCGGTTGAATATATAGATGCCCATGGATGCCAGGTATATTCTCCCGGATTGCTGCATCTCACCACCGGTATCGCTTGTCCATTCCGGTAATAATTCCTTCTTTGGCTTTTCAATAAAAGAAGTTATGAAATGCTCATCATCTGCTTTAAGGATGCCAAACTCCGGGGCTTCCCTTGCTCCAACCGGGATGGTAGCAATAGAAATATCCGCCTCCTTATCAATATGGCTTTGCAGCATTTCACTGAAATCCATCTGGTACAACTGGTCGCCCGATAAAATAAGCACATGATCAAAATCCTGCTGCTGCAAATGACGGAGAGACTGGCGTACGGCGTCTGCCGTTCCCTGGAACCAGCCGTGATTATCCGGGGTTTGTTCGGCAGCGAGGATATCCACAAAAGCTTTACTGAAAATACTGAAATGATAGGTGTTTTTGATATGCTTGTTGAGTGAAGCAGAATTGAATTGTGTAAGCACATACATCCTGCCGATATCGGAGTTCAGGCAATTAGATATAGGAATATCTACCAGGCGGTATTTTCCGGCAATAGGTACTGCGGGTTTGCTGCGGGTGGCGGTAAGCGGTGAAAGACGGGTTCCTGCACCGCCGCCCAATATAATGGCAATCACACTCTTTTTCATAGTCAAAACAATTAATTATTAAAGAAATAAATTTTAAATTATTCTTTAGCCGGTTCATCCGCTGCCTTTGGAGCTTCTTTTTTTTCAGGCAACAATGACCCGTACAGCGTAAGATACTGCTGAACACTATGCTGCCAGCTAAAATCAAGACGCATCATTTTTTCTCTTACCTCACTTATTTTTTCTTTATCCTCAAATAAATCCACAGCCCGCCATATACTGTGCGTAATGTCTCCAACAGAGGCCCAGTTATATACGATACCATAGCCATCCTTTTCGCCGTAATCTATTACGGTATCCTTTAAGCCACCTGTTCGCCGTACCATGGGTATGGTTCCGTAACGCATGGCATACATCTGGTTCAGCCCGCAGGGCTCTACCCTGGAAGGCATCAGCAAGTAATCTGCCCCGGCATACATGAGATGGCTTAATGATTCATTATACCCGATATACACATTATAATCCTTTTGCGCCAGCTTTTGCAATGAAGCCAGTTGCGTTTCCACTTCCGGAAAACCACTACCCAATATGAGGAAATTCATTTTCCGGCCAATATAATAATAACTGTCGCTGATAGCCGCAGGCAGCATATCGGCGCCTTTCTCTCCTACCAGTCTTCCTATGAAAACAATCAGGGGCTTACTGATATCCAGATTAAAGGTTTCACAAAGCCTGCGTTTACTTTTCGCTTTACCTGCCGTAACCGTATCCACTGAAAAATGCTCCTGAAGATAAGTATCCTTTCCCGGATCCCATACCTCCGTATCTATGCCATTTAAAATGCCGGTACATTTTCCTCTTTCATATTCAAACAGCGCTTCCAGCCCATTGGCAGACTGGCGCAGCTCTTCTAAATAGCTCATACTAACCGTAGTAACTTTCCATGCGCATTTTATACCCGAAGCCAGGGGATTAATATTATTTTTCCAGTCTAACATTCCCCATTTCCAGCTATCCCATGGCGGAAGCAAATAGCTTTTATCCCATCCCATGATGCCCTGGTACTGCGCGTTATGGATGGTAAGTACAGTAGGAATTTCGTGTAAATGCTGGTACTTATAACAATGCTTAATGATAAACGGAATTAAGCCGGTGTGATGGTCATGTACATGTATTACATCGGGGTGGTGCGCCCATACCGCGATCCAGTCTACAACAGCTACCTGAAAACCGGTGAATCTTTCTGTATCATCATCGTATCCATATACCTTTTCCCTGTCTAACAACCCGTTGATATCTACCAGGTACAAATCAAACCCCAGCTTATTGGTTTGTTCTTTTATAACAGTATAATCAAACCAGTAATCGCCAATGTTGGTTCTGCCCTTATGTACAACGTCCCAAACATTATCGAGCAAAAACTTTGTTTTATACATAGGCATTACCACTTTGGCAATATGCCCCAGTTCGTTCTGGTATTTGGGCAGGGCTCCAACAACATCTCCCAGTCCCCCTGCCTTTGCAACCGGATAACATTCGGCACTAACGTGTATTATTTCCATCCTGTTTAAATTCGGTGAGCGGGTTCTTTGATTGAATATAGGAAGGTTTTTGATTTATACAAGCGTGAAAAGAAAAAAATATTATTTTGTATACAACGATGCTCATGCCTGTTGCGGCATGAGCATCGTTGTATATGCAGCAAAGGTTTTTAAAATCAACCTTATGCTTTTTTTGTTCTGCCAATCTTATGTCCTGATGTAGCGAAAAAATAAATAAATAAATAGCAGGGAACCATTATCCAGAATGCCTGCTGGAGCCCTATGTTTTCACCTAAGGAAGCCCACACTCTTGGAAGAATGGCGCCGCCCGCAATACCCACTATTAATAAGGCCGAACCGGTTTTAGTGAATTTGCCCAACCCGTCAATGGCTAAAGGCCAAATAGCCGGCCAAATAAGCGCATTGGCCAAACCCAGTAAAGCAATGAAGAAAACAGAGGTATACCCGGAAGTGAAAATGGCGCCCAGCGTAAACAGCAAACCAAGAGCGGCCGATAATTTCAGCGCCGCATTTTGTGAAATGTATTTGGGTATGGTAGCGATACCGATAATATACCCAACCAGCATGCCGATCATAGTATAAGTAGTAAAATGTTTAGCCACATCCAAACTGATACCAATGGAGCTGCCATATATCTGGATGATGTCACCGGCCATTACTTCTACGCCCACATACAGGAAGATAGAAATAAAACCCAGCCACAGGTAAGGATAATCAAAAATACTTTTACGCTGTACAAACGAAGCAGACGGGGCTACCCCGCTTTCCTCTCCTTCAGCCTTTACTTCCGGCAGGTGAGAGAAATAAATAAATATACCCAGCAATACCAGCACAACAGCAATTACAACATAAGGCATAATAACACGGGAAGCCAGCATATCCAGTTCTGCGGCCCTTTGCGCGGCATCCATGGTAAGCAGCTTCGCTTCCAGCGCGGAAGAATCTTTAAGTACAATGGCGCCGAGAATTAAAGGCGCCAGGGCGCCGGCCGTTTTATTGCAAATACCCATTACACTAATACGTTTTGCCGCGCTTTCAATAGGCCCGAGAATAGTAATATAAGGATTGGAAGCGGTTTGCAGTAAAGCCAGCCCGGTACCTATAACAAACAGGGCTATCAAAAAAACACTGAATGTACGGCTGTTTGCCGCCGGGATAAACATTAGCGCGCCAAGCGCCATAACCAGCAGTCCTACCATCATACCGTTTTTAAACCCGGTTTTTTTCAATACCCAGGAAGAGGGAAAGGCCATTACCGCGTAAGAAATATAAAAGGCAAAGGTTACCAGCACCGCCTCGGAAGTAGTAAGCTCACAGGCAATGCCCAGGTAAGGTATAAGGGTACTGTTGGCCCATGTAACAAATCCGAAAATAAAAAACAATGCTCCAATGATAACTATCGGGGAGAGAAAATTTTTACGGGCAACGGGTTGAAGAGTGATTGCTGTTGACATGTTTGATGATTAAAATTTCCCGAACTTAACAAACATATCGGGAATAGCAACCCCATTTATGATTTTTTTTGCTGCAAACGATTGTTATGATTTAATTTCACCACCTGTTCTTATATTTACCACCTCAACGTATAAAAATGGCTCAAACCAAGCAAGCTACCAACACAAGTGCACTGAGCATACTGGTGATCGTTTTCTTTTTTTGGGGATTTATTGCTGCGGGGAATGGTATTTTCATCCCTTTTTGCAAGCATTTTTTCCAACTCGACCAGTTCCAGAGCCAGTTAATTGACTTCGCTTTTTATGGCGCCTATTATATAGGAGCATTGGGTTTGTTTGTAGCATCGGCGGTAAAAAATAAAGATATCATGAATCACTGGGGTATGAAAACCGGTATCATATACGGTTTGCTGATCAGTGTGGCAGGCGCGGCATTAATGCTGCTTTCTTTTAACTTCGGCGGCTTCACAGGCGTTCTCGTCTCTCTTTTTATAATCGGGCTCGGCTTTTCACTGCAGCAAACCTCAGCTAACCCTTTTGCTATTGCCCTGGGCGACCCTGCTACAGGCGCCCATCGCCTGAACCTCGCCGGCGGCGTTAATTCTTTTGGCACCACTATTGGCCCTATAGCAGTAGCGCTTGCCTTATTCGGACATGCATCCATCAGTGAAACCGATATTGAAAACGCATCTATCAGCTCTATGAACTGGCTGTACATAGCCGTTGGCGCTTTATTTTTATTTTCGGCATTATTGTTTGCTACCAGTAAAAAGCTTCCCAATGTAAAAGAGGAAGACAGCTTTGAGCATGCACCCAAAGCTATGTGGCTTTTAATTGCTATTACCTTAGTGATGGTGGTGATATTCGGAATAATTTTTGCCAGCTACCGCGGGCTGGCTGTAAATGAAAAGCTACCTCCCGAAGTAAGCGTTCGTAATATGTGGCTGCTGGTAGCAGGATTGGTTTTTATGGTAATCAGCTTTTTTGCCGCCAATGCCAGCGCACAAAAGAAAGCAGCGGGATGGGGCGCCATGAAATACCCGCAGCTGGTGCTGGGTATGCTGGCTATATTTTTATATGTGGGTGTTGAAGTAACCATACAAAGTAATTTAGGTGAATTGTTAAGACATCCCGAGTTTGGGGGGTACCACGAAGAGCAGCTTGCCCCGTTTATATCTTTATACTGGGGCAGCTTAATGATTGGCAGGTGGACGGGAGCCATTACGGTATTCAATCCTACCCGTTCTACCCGAACCTTATTGTGGATCATTGTTCCTTATATAGCGTTTGGCGTTATCATTGCTGCAAACCTTATCGCGGGTAACGACTTCACCCCACTGTATGCCTACGCTGGTATTATCGTATTTCAAATTGGGGGCTTCTTCCTGGGTAAGGAAAAGCCTACCGAAACACTTATGATATTTGGCGGGTTGGGCGTAATTGCTATGCTAACAGGCTTATTTACTACCGGCACAACGGCAACCTACGCTTTTTTAAGCGGTGGTTTATTTTGCTCCATTATGTGGCCCAGTATTTTTGCTTTGGCTACCGCCGGACTGGGTAAATACACGGCACAGGGCTCTGCCTTTTTAATTATGATGATATTGGGTGGGGCTATTATTCCGCCTTTGCAGGGGAAACTCGCCGATATTCCGGCAGTTGGTATCCACCAGTCTTACTGGATACCCGTTTTATGTTTTGTTTATCTTACGTTTTACGCTTTCCGTGTAAAATCTGTTTTAAAATCACAGGGTATTGATTACAGCTCCTTAGATGGGGGTGGCGGGCATTAGCCTCATGGAAATACCCGCATTTAAGTATATAATTATTTATTACGCATGAAACAGGAATATGCAATTGGCATTGATATAGGAGGAACGAATACCGTTTTTGGCATTGTTGATCACAGGGGGGATACCTTATACCGTGGCGCCATTTCGAGCAGGAAACATCCCCTGGTGGAAGATTATATCCAGGAACTGCAGCAGGCACTCCAGCCTGCTATTGAGCAGGTAGGCGGTATAGAAAATATTAAAGGTATAGGCATCGGCGCTCCTAATGGAAATTTTTACAGCGGCACCATAGAATATGCCCCTAACCTGATATGGAAAGGCATTATCCCGCTTGTAAGTATGATAACCGATGCTTTTGGTGTGCCTGCAGCTTTAACGAACGATGCTAATGCCGCCGCAGTGGGTGAAATGATGTACGGCGCCGCCAAAGGGATGAAAGACTTTATTATGATTACATTGGGCACCGGGGTAGGCAGCGGCATTGTAGCCAACGGGCACCTGATATACGGGCATGATGGCTTTGCAGGGGAATTAGGACATACCATGATTATACCCAACGGGCGGCTGCACCCCGGCACCGGCATGCACGGATCGTTAGAAAGCTATGCATCGGCAACAGGCGTGGCCAATACTGCAAGAGAGTTTCTTGAACAAAGGCAGGGACAGGACAGCCAGCTCAGAAATTATCCTGCCGATGAAATTGATTCAAGAGTAGTATATGATTGTGCCGTACAGGGAGATCCTATAGCTAAGGAAGTGTATGAATATACGGGGATGATCCTGGGAATGGCGCTTGCCAATTTCGTTATGTTTTCTTCACCCGAAGCCATTATATTATTTGGCGGCATGACCAAGGCCGGCGACCTGATCCTTAAACCTACCAAAGAGCATATGGAAAAAAACCTGCTTCCTATCTTTCAAAATAAGGTAAAACTTATTTTCAGTGAGCTTAAAGAAGCAGATGCCGCTATCCTGGGCGCAAGCGCATTGGTATGGGATATAAAATAAGAAGGTAAAAATGTTAGTGGCAGGGGCTTACAGCAGATGGCAGGAATGTCAATATTCAAAAAAGTACCATGCCGGGGGCCGCGCTCCGGAAAAGAAACAAAGCCTGCTAATTCTATATTGATCTGCAGAACCGCCTTATGGCTTACCAGCACGCATTCTTTGATCACTTTTTTATATCCATCTTTTTCAGCGGATTTGCAATAGCCTGTTCAAATTCCCTGTAAATATTTTTTACGATGCCGGCAGCAGGAAGTATATCGCCAATAAGCGCACTTACCTGTCCTATCTCCAGCTCGCCCTCCTCCAGGCTGCCCTCAAACATACCGCGCTTCGCTCTTCCCCTTCCCAGTAGTTCTTCCAATGTTTCCCGCGCTGCTCCCCCGTTCTCCGCTTCCTGAACCTGCTCAAAAAAATTATTTTTCAGCAGCCTTACCGGTACCAGCTTTTTCATTAACAACATGGTATCGCCCTCTGTTGCATGTACAATAGCATTTTTAAAATTAATATGAGAAGAGGCTTCTTCACTGGCTACAAAACGGCTGCCCATCTGCACGCCTTCCGCCCCCAATACCATTGCCGCCATCATTTGCCGTCCTGTTGCTATACCTCCTGCAGCTATAACCGGGATAGTTATTGCATTACAAACCGCAGGTATCAATACCATACTGGTGGTTTCTTCCCTCCCGTTATGCCCGCCGGCTTCAAAGCCCTCGGCAACCACCGCATCACAACCCGCCGCTTCCGCTTTTTGTGCAAATTTGCTGCTGCTTACCACATGAACCACAATGATACCTTTGCTTTTTAATATACCCGTCCACGCTGCCGGGTTACCTGCAGAGGTAAATACTACCGGCACCTTTTCTTCTATTACAATCTGTATATGCTTTTCAATATCCGGGTAAAGTAAAGGAATGTTTACGCCAAACGTATGGGCGGTAGCCGCTTTGCATTTTTGAATATGTTCTCTCAGCACATCGGGGTACATGCTGCCGCTGCCTATTAAACCCAGCGCTCCCGCATTGCTTACCGCCGATGCCAGTCTCCATCCGCTTGCCCACACCATACCTGCCTGTATAATCGGGTAGTCAATTTTAAAAAGACGGGTGATGCGGTTGGAAAAAGAAGGCATGTCAGATGGAGTTAATTTGAAAATGTGAAAATATTGAAAATGTGAAAATGAAAAAATATGGGTGGGAGGTATCAGGAGATATCAGCGGTCAGCTATTAAGTTGAGGAACTGCTGATGATAGAATGAATGAAGAAGTGAGAAGTAAGTGTCTTGTGGCTGACAGCTCAGTCAAAAGCAATCCGGCAGGCTGTTATTCCCACCGGATTATTGTATACTGCGTTAAGTGTTAATTATTTCAGCTTTGCTACTTCTTCATCGAAATATTTTTTGGTAAAGATCACATCCGGCAGGTTGTTGTACCAGTTGGATTCGTGTTCAATGGAAAAAGTTCCGTTGAAGTTTTGTCTTTTGAACTCTGTAAAAACAGCAGGAAAATCTATCACACCCTTACTTACTACCGTATCTGCCGCATGCACATCATCAAAAGTTACGATGTCTTTTAAATGCGCGCCAATCAGGTGCCCGTCTAATTTTTTCAGGCATTCAACAGGGTCTAATCCGCTGCGTGCCCAATGCCCAATGTCGGCACAGGCGCCGATGTTGCTGCGGCCCTGTATAGCGGCAAGCACAGAATCGGGCGACCAGTATCCACTGGGTTTTGGATGATCGTGTATGGCTACTTTTATGCCGTAAATGCCACTCAGGCTGTCTACCACATCCCACTGGTCTTTTTTGGGCTCGGCTGTAATATAGCTTAAGCCAAATTCCTTTGCAAGTTCAAAAGCGCTGATCCATTCGGCCTGATCTGCGGGAGAAATTACGCCCATAGCAACAATATTGATGCCTTTCGATTGCAGCAACGTTTTTAATTGGGCGCGGGTGTCGGCCGACATTTCGGGCCCGAAATTACCTTTCAGATCACCACCTAAAGGTTGTCCGAAAAAGGCTTCAATGTTTTTAATACCTGCACTGTCTACCTTGTTTAAGGCTTCTGTGAGCGAAAACATCCTGAACGTCCACATTTGCACACCCAGTTTAAAGCCATCAACACTGCCCGTATTTTCTGTTTTGGCAGTAGCATCGGCATCGCTTGTGTTACTGCCGCTGTTACACGAAGTAACAGCGATCATACATAACAGGGATAAAAAAAAGCTGTTGATCAGTTTCATTTGTACATTTTAAAAGAGTGAATAAAAATAATTGGAATATTTACCGGTTCCCAACGGTTTTTAATTTGCTATACGAAATAGCAATCCTGTGAACGGGGCGGTAAATTACAAATTTGTTTAAAAACAGCCATAATTGAAATGGATACTTTTCATTTTGGCAAACTGCGCAACCAGTCAGAAAGCCAAAATATGCAGTTTATCGGCTAAATATGCAGTTCGTGGAATAATGAGATGGAAATGTTATCCACCCTTATAATTTTGCGTGCCCAATACGGGAAAATCTTATCAATCGGCCAACAAGCCTTCTTTTTAGTAAAACAGGTTGATATCAGTAATATAATATATAAATGATAATAAAGCGCTCATGAAAAAGTTAGTTTTATCGCTTTCTGCTCTTCTCTTCTCCATCGTATTGTATGCACAAACGCAGGTTATTACCGGCGAGGTGCGCGATGAGGCTTCCGGCCTCCCGCTGGAAGGTGCAACAATTATTATAAGGAGCATGGAACCCCTGCGCGGAACAGAAGCAGATGATAACGGGAAGTTTCGCTTTGATCTTGTGCCGCTGGGCAGGCATACGGTTGCTGTATCCAAATTGGGGTACGAAGAACGCATCATTGCCGATATAGTAGTAACCGCCGGCAAATCGGTGTTCCTGAATACTGTGCTTACGGAAGCTATCCGGCAGTTAGCGGAAATAGTGATTAACGGGGAGCAGGGAGCTAAGGCAAAAAATAAAATGGCGCTGGTGAGCGCCCGGTCTTTTAATATGGAAGATACCCGGAAGTTTGCCGGCGCCCTGGGCGATCCCTCTCGGATGGCGGCTAATTTTGCAGGAGTAATATCCGGCAACGATTCCAGGAACGATATTGTTATCCGCGGCAACAGCCCAACGGGTATGCTTTGGCAATTAGAAGGGCTGAATATTCCCGGCAATTAAGTCATTTTTTTTAAACGAATTATTATAACAGGAAAAATGAACTTTGACCTTGAAGACCGTGGCAAAACTGTAGCATAATATGAAATTGATAAAACGAACAATGATAGTTTTTTTTAGTATTACATTGCTGTTAATAATCGTAACATTTTTCTATATGCGTCAACCACAATTCGGAAAAGCACCGGGAGGCAAACGACTTGAACAATTGCTAAAATCACCCCATTACAAGGATGGGAAATTTCAAAATATTCACTTTACGCCTACTATAACCGAAGGTTATTCTATGACAGGAGTGTTGTACGATTTTATTTTCAGGAAATTTCCACGCACGAGGCCGACAGACAATATTCCGTCTGTAAAAACCGATTTAAAAAAATTACCAGTTGCCGAAAATGTGTTGGTATGGTTCGGGCATTCGTCTTACTTTATCCAGCTTAACGGTAAACGTTTTCTGATTGATCCCGTTTTCAGCGGTAACGCTTCGCCAATTTCTAATTCTAATAAATCGTTTAAAGGCACAGACATTTATTCGGCTGATGATATGCCCGGAATTGATTTCCTGCTCATCACACACGACCATTACGACCATTTGGATTATCCAACCATAATGAAATTAAAGCCTAAAATCCTGCAGATTGTTTGCGGTTTGGGCGTGGGCGAACATTTTGAATACTGGAAGTTTGATAATACAAAAATCATTGAGAAAGATTGGAACGAGCGTGTGGTGATTGCGGATAATTTTACACTGCACACGGCGCCTGCACGGCATTTTTCGGGCAGAAGTTTTACAAGAAATAATACGCTTTGGCTTTCATTTGTGTTACAAACACCCAATTTGAAATTATATCTTGGTGGCGATAGCGGTTACGATACGCATTTTGCTGAAATCGGGGAAAAGTTCGGAGGATTTGATCTGGCACTTTTGGATAACGGTCAGTATAATTTAGCCTGGCAAGCTATTCATATGCTACCCGATGAAGGATTGAAAGCTGCAAAAGATTTAAGAACAAAACGGCTGTTTCCTGTACATTCTTCTAAATTCAAATTGGCATATCATCCCTGGGACGAGCCGCTAAAAACCATTAGCGAACTCAATGAAAAAGCGTATCACCTTCCCCTGGTAACACCTAAAATTGGCGAAGTGATCTATCTTAACGACAGCAATCAGGTGTTCTCACAGTGGTGGAAAGAAATAAGATAAATGGAATACTGCCTGCACAAAGTTCTGCTGTTGCCATGCTGTACGTTCTCCATGCTGTACGTAGTCTGCAGACTACGTACCCAATATGTTCTTCCGGGACTGTGTCCCGGAAATAAAGAGCAGGTGGCCGGGAGGCGGCAACAAAGATGATTAGTGTAAGCCCGCAGAGGAGCTTTTATCAAAGCCATTGCAGGAAACTATGATACCCCTGCGCTGAACATCCGATGGGGGCTGATTTAAATAAATGAATAGGTTGAATAACCATTTCAGTTTGCACCCTGTATACTACCCAATATTCAGCTCATCCGGTTCTATAAATATAATTAACCGGATAAGAATTGAACCGTAATACCCCGCTTATATTGCTATGAGAACGGTATCCCTAAAAAAAGCCGTTTATAAACGCTTAGAAGCGTTTTAAACGGTTATAAGTACTTAAAAACAACTTATATTGCGTAAAGCAAAGTGTTACATGCCATTTTAATGCAACATCTAAAGTCCTTTTTAACTCTTCTAACGTCATTGGCTTTCTTGACTGCGTGCGAAACAGAGCGTACGCCAGAAACATTTTTATTACCAGAAAATTTCAAAGGTTTCTTTTATATCGTTTACGAGCAAACAAATGGACAAGGCAAGGTATTTGAACAAAACAGAAGAATTTACAACATTCCAATAACAGGAGTATTATTTACGAAATTTAAAAATGATTGGCGGAGTATAAAATTTGAAAATGGAACAATAAACCAACAATTTTACTTTGTTGATGACAATGGTAAAAGAAAAAGAATTAAAGTTCTTGACACAGGCGACTTCAATAATGAAGCGACAATCAATCTAAAGAAACAGCAATATTCAAGAGACAGCTTAGGTGTATTTTTTATTTCTGCAGGCACAATCAGCAACGGCAAGATTACATTAACGACTGACCAATATTATATTGGAAAATATAATGACTTGGCTAAAACAAAAGATTTTACTTTTCAACACATTGACAGTTTAAGAAACCACCTGACAAAAAGCGGCATGTAACAGGCTTGGCAAAAATGCGGGCAGACGGAATACGTTCTTCAACTTTTGGTTCTTTGTTCAGCTTTTGTTCCAGCAGACGAAACACAATCGGCAAAATCTATAACTTGTACTATAATTAAATAATCAACTTCGGTAGCCGGGCGGGACGGAACGCTATTATCCGCACTTCGCCAACCTGTACCGTTAGTAGATATTTGAAACTTAAAATTTACTAAATGAAAAATGTATCAAATGGACTTTTGATTTTTGGAGCTCTATTTATTACGTTAGGCTGTAATAAAGACGGTTTGACAAAAGCAACGCAAAAGGGAGCTAATACATTTTCTTGTAAGGTAAATGGAAAAGTATTTAAACCATTTTTTGTGGGCGGTTTATTTAATAGTAGCCCGGTTCTTTCAGCAAGAAACAATTCCCAATATAATTTTAGCATTTCTGCTAAAAACCAAGAAACTTCGCAAAGCGTTGCTCTTGAAAATCCTTACATTCAAAAGACCGGCATTTATAAGTTGTATGCCAATCACCCAAACAGGGGAATTTACTCAGGCAGTACTATTGAACCAGGTTGGTACACTACTGATAGCGTTCATGTTGGTGAATTAACCATAACTCGTTGTGACAATTTAAATCATATTTATTCTGGTACTTTCTTTTTCACGGCTAAAGACCCAAATACTGGTAAGACTATAAATGTTACTGATGGAAGATTTGATGTGAAAGAATAGAGTATAAAACTCCTATAAACAGCCGCTAACATTCGGTTTTGCACAAGTATGGTTGGACGGAAGTCTGCCTGGCTGATCGCTATCAGGCTCAGTTTCAGCAGACGAAATTCAACCGGCGAAGGTTTTAAATTCAATCATCATTTTTCAATCGGGCATTTGTAACCCATCTGGACGTACTTCAAATTCCGGCTTCGCAAATGCGTTTACGTTATCGGTCAGGCTAAAAGACGACACAACGAAATAAAACAGACAATAAGAAATAAAGAACAATGCGAAAATTATCACTTTTCATAGCGACAAATTTAGATGGCTACATTGCCAAGCCAAATGACGACCTTAGTTTTCTAAAATCAGTTGAAAAAGAAGGAGAGGACTATGGTTAGGACTAACTCAACTACATTACAGACGAAAGAAATAATGGTATAAGATACACCCGGTCAGACAAAACGCCGAACCGTTATTGAGCTATAGTTCCGGCGTGATGAACAACACCGGGCTTTAGACATAACCTCAACTTTTGTAACTTTATTGGGCTGCAGTTCGGGCTTGAACGTTTTCCAAATATCCGTTCTGCCCGGCAAGCTCTGCGGATTGTATTAATTGTTAAACGACCTTTCCCTCACGTGAAATCACCAAAGATCTGAAACGGCGGTTGAAAAAATATAAGATATGAACAATTCCAACACGCACCATGAGCGTATCGCAAAAATGATCTTCGCCTCGGTCTATCCCATGTATATCGAAAAGGTGGAGAAGAAAGGCAGAACAAAAGAAGAGTTGCACCAGGTGATAGCGTGGTTAACAGGCTTCGACAGCAGGAAGCTGCAGGAACTGATAGAAGAAAGGGTAACTTTTGAGACATTCTTCCAGCGTGCTTCGCTGCATCCCAATGCGCACCTCATAACAGGACTAATCTGTGGGTATCGTGTAGAGGAAATCAAAAACCCTTTAACACAGCAGGCCAGGTACTTGGATAAGTTGGTGGATGAACTGGCGAAGGGCAGGAAGATGGAGAAGATACTGCGCGGCTCCTGAACTGATTGTTTTGAAATTGATTCTTATTAAAATACGCTCATGATAAAATATACGCTCTTCTTCTTGTCAACCTTTGTAATGGATGCACAGGCGCAGGTCTGGGGCGTGCCTGAACAGGTAGTGATAACATCTAAAAAGGAGAAAACCCGGGTACACACCAATGAGAATGGAGAATTGCAGGTAAATGTATCCCCAAAGGATGCGCATAAATTTAAAGCTGCCGGCATGGTGCGCTATAGTGATTTCGGCGCCAGGGGCGATGGCAAAACCGATGATATAGACGCTATTGCTGCAACGCATGCATTCGCCAATCAAAACGAACTTGTAGTGAAAGCCGATAAAGGAGCCACCTATTACATAGGGGGCAAGAAGCGCACAGCGGTTATCCAAACCGACACCGATTTTGGCACTGCGGCCTTCATCATTGACGATACCGAAGTGCAAAATCGCAGTGCATCTGTTTTCATGGTCAGTTCGGCCCTGCAACCGTTTACACCTGAATCTATAGCTTCACTGAAGAAGAACCAGGAGAAAATTGATGCGGCTTTGCCCGGACCCTGTCTCATTACCGTTACCAACGCTCATGTAAAACGCTATATCCGATTTGGCCCGAATCAAAATAACGGATCTCCGCAAACAGACATCTTTGTTGCTGATAAAAGCGGCAGAGTGGATATGAATGCTCCGATTATCTGGGACTTCGACCAGGTCACGGCCATCACTGCTCTTCCAATAGACGGGAAGACACTGCACGTTACCGGGGGCCGTTTTACCACCATTGCCAATAAAGCCGAATCGAAATACACCTATTATAGCAGGAATATCGCGGTCAGGCGTTCCAACGTTGTTGTGGATGGCCTTGAACATCGCGTTACCGGTGAAGGAGACCATGGTGCGCCCTATAGCGGCTTCATCACTATTAGTGACTGCGCTTACGTAACGGTTAAGAATACCCTGCTCACCGGGCATAAAACATACAGTACCATTGGCGCGGCAGGGCAGCCCGTATCCATGGGCACTTACGACATTTCAGTAAGCCGTGCCCTCAATGTGTCATTCGTGAACTGCAGCCAGACAAATGATATCAACGACAGAACCTACTGGGGGATCCTGGGTTCCAACTACTGCAAAAATTTGCTTTACGACAAATGCACGCTTTCCCGCTTCGATGCCCACATGGGCGTTGCCAATGCCACCATCCGCAACTCCACCCTCGGACACATGGGCATCAATGCCATCGGCAGCGGGGTTTTAACTGTGGAGCATTCAACAATTAACGGCAGAACGCTCATCAACCTGCGCAGCGATTATGGCAGTACCTGGCAGGGAGAATTGTTTATCCGAAACTGTGTTTTTGTGCCCCAGGGAGGCAAAACAGCCAGTGCAGCGCTGATAGGCGGATCTTATTCCGGTAAGCATGATTTTGGTTATACCTGCTATATGCCGGAAAGGATCACCATTGAAAATCTCCGGATCAATGACGCTAATCATCCGGGGGATTACCAGGGACCGGCCATTTTTTCAAATTTCAATCCACAAATGACGGATGATTCCTACCACGAGCAATTTCCCTATGTGAAAACTAAGGAAGTTGTGCTCAAAAATGTGACCACTGCCAGTGGAAAGAGCTTAAGGATCAGTGACAATCCATTTATGTTCAAAGATGTGAAGGTAGTTACCGATTAAGGTTGCCCGGTGCAGCGAATACAAAAACTAATTTTGAAAAAGTTATCAGCTTGCTGTAAAATGCGGTACAACGAAATCTTACATTTCAAGAATTGAAAATAATGCGAGCGACATTCGCCTCTCAACGCTTATGCGTATAGTAAAAGAAGGTCTTGGCGGAAATCTAAAATTGAGTGTGACATACCGATGACAGTCATGAACCGCTAAAATCAGGTTGTGTCGCGCCGGAGTCTGCATTTAAGCACCGGGCATAGCTATGCGACCCTGGCGGGGGGTTCAACATTGCTATTTGCTAGCCCGAAAAGCATCACCTGCAAATTGACATTACCGGGCGGCAAAAAACTTTTTCAATTTTAGAAATAAATAAATAGGTTTGATAACCATAGAAAATGAAGGATTTTTTTAAAGAATTATTTGAATACAGTTATCACTTCAATCAAAGATTGTGGGACATTTTTAATGAAAATCCGGACAAAACTTCTGAAAGGTCAGTTAAGTTATATAACCACATTCTTAATGCTCACCAAATTTGGAACAACAGAGTTAATCCGATGCAACCGCCTTACGAGGTTTGGCAGATTCACCTAATTCAAAACTGTAAAGATATTGATAAGACAAACTACGAGCACTCTTTGCTCATACTCGACAAATTTGACCTGAACGACATTGTTAATTATAAGAATACCAAAGGACAGGTTTTTAACAATAGTATTCGCGATGCACTATTTCACGTAATCAATCATTCAACCTACCACAGGGGACAGATTGCAGCTGACTTTAGGCAAAACAAAATGGTTCCTTTTGTTACAGACTACATTTTTTACAAACGATGATTATGTGATAAATGAATGTCCGGACTGCATATAACCCTTTTATCACAAAATCCATTCTTATAACAGGAAGCAGCAGAGGGATTGGAACTTCCACAGCCTTATTACAGGAGTCCGTTAAATAAAGCCAGTTACCCACGCTGTACGAAGTCTGCGAACTTCGTACTCAATATGTTCTTCCGGGACTTCGTCCCGGAAGTAAAGAGCCGATGGCCAAGGGTAAAAAAAGTGATTAGTGTATGTTGCGCAGGAAGGCTTCATAAAAGTCCATTCGGTCAGCCATAAGGCTCCTGGCGCTGAACATTCGCCGGGACCTCCCCAACACGCGAAAGCCCGGTTGTGAAGACTCCATCGCGACAAATAGGTTATCTTCGCGTTCTCAAATAAATTTTATGTACTGGACATTAGAATTAGCAAGGCACCTTGACGATGCGCCCTGGCCGGCAACAAAAGATGAATTAATAGATTATACGATCCGTTCCGGCTCTCCCGTGGAAGTGATAGAGAATATTCAAACATTGGAAAGCGAAGACGATTCTTATGTATATGAATCAATGGAAGAAATTTGGCCGGATTATCCCACGCAGGCAGATTTTTTATTTAACCAGGATGAATATTGATTTTAATATCCATGCTGTACGTAGTCTGCAGACTGCGTACCCAATATGTTCTTCCGGGAATGTGTCCCCGAAATGAAGAGCCGATCGTCCAGAAACGGTAACAAAGATGATTAGTGTATGCTATGGTCATCACTCTGTCAGTTTACGCAGTAGTGATACTTGTCGTATTCAGCTACTAAAAATGTCGCATTTACACTACAATAGTATCATATTTGTGGGCGAGATTTGTATCGTACAAAACCAATAGAATGAGAAAAATAATTGCGGGAATCAATATGACACTTGACGGGTTTTGCGATCATACGGCAATAATTCCAGATGAAGAATTACATCAGCATTATGCTGACCTGTTAAGTAATGCAGGCACTATTCTATATGGCAGGATAACATATCAGCTTATGGAATACTGGCCATCTGTGGTGAAAAATCCTACCGGTAACAAAGCAATGGACGAATTTGCTGTGATAATGGACAGCATTCCAAAAGTTGTTTTTTCCCGCACATTGAATAATGTGGAATGGGAAAGCGCAACAGTGGCAAAGCGGAGCCTTAAAGAAGAGGTTTTATCGCTCAGGCAACAACAGGGCAGGGACATTTTAGTTGGTAGCCGGAGTTTAATTATAGCTTTAATGAAACTCGGTTTAGTTGATGAATTCCAGCTTTGTGTTCACCCTGTTATAGCAGGAAACGGTTTGCCATTATTTGAAAACATACACGATAGGGTTATGCTTAAACTCTTAAAGACAAAAACCTTTGGTTCCGGTGCAGTAACGCTTTACTATGAGCCGGCAAACAAAAAATAATTTACCTTTTTTTTTTGCTCAGTTTTCTTTCCATCTCTTCTAATGACACACCTTTTGTTTCCGGCATTTTAAAAATCACCCATAGCAGTTGCAGCACCATCATGAACATAAAGAACAGGAATATCTTTGCCGGGCCAATGTTGGGATTGTTGGCAAAAAACGGGAACACGCTGGTAACTAAAGCCGCCATGATCCAATGCACGGAGCTTCCAAGCGATTGTCCGTAAGAACGAACCTGGTTAGGGAATATCTCGGAAATGAATACCCAAATAACAGCGCCCTGCCCGATAGCATGCGATGCAATAAAAATGAAAAGCAATAGCGGTACAATAAAACCACCGAGATAATGAAAATGAAAAGCGGCTGCTACGGCGCCTAATGATAAAATATATCCTATTGAACCGATAAGCATTAATTTTTTTCGTCCTAATTTATCTATAAGGTACAGCCCCAGCATAGTAAACACGAGGTTGGCCAGTCCTATGCCGGCACTTTGTAAAAAAGCCGCATCTTTTCCCAAACCTGCCAGTTCAAATACCCGCGGCGCAAAATAGATAATGGCGTTAATGCCCGACATCTGGTTAAACATGGCAATGAGTATGGCCATGATGATGGGAGTAGTAAATCTTTTTTTGAGGAAACCGGAAAGGCTTGCCTTTTTCTTTTCTTCGTTCACGGCCTGGTGAATGGCTTCTATAGCGGCATCTACGCCTTCGGGATCTGAAACTTCCAAAATTTCACGGGCTTTGGCATAATTCTTTTTATGTACCATCAGCCAGCGCGGGCTTTCCGGAACAAAATACAGGAGCGCTATAAATGCAGCGGCAGGAATAGCCAGTATGCCTAACATCCATCGCCAGGCGTCTTCGCCCAAACCAGATAATAAATAGTTGGATAAGTAAGCCAGCAGGATACCAAATACGATATTAAATTGAAAAGCTGCTACCAGCTTACCCCTGTTACGCGCCGGGGCCAGTTCCGAAATGAACATGGGAGCCACTACTGAAGAAGCACCCACTCCCAAACCGCCCAGGAAGCGGAAAAGCATAAAAGATATGACCTCAGGCGCCAGCGCAGAGCCTAATGCCGAAATAAAAAATACGATTCCAATCCAAAGCAGCACTTTTTTCCTGCCGTATTTTTCTGCCGGAATGCCACCGAATAATGCACCGATGATAGTGCCATATAATGCCGATGCAAGGGCCTGACCATGAAGCATATCACTAAGATGCCAGATTTCCTGTATCTGCTGTTCGGCGCCGGAAATAACCGCCACATCCATACCAAACAACAATCCGCCCAAAGCAATAACAATGCTCCAAAAAACAAGCTTTTTATTCATATGGCAAAACAATTTGAAGCAATATATGCTACAAACGGGATTGTTTTATTTTAATTTTAGCGTTGTGCAGGGGTTTTCATCAAAAGCCATAGCGGGCAATCATGAGACCCCCTGCGCTGAACATTCGACGGGCGCTCGCCCTACACGGAATAGCCCTATTGTGAAAACCCCATCGTGACAATCTTGTTAAAATGCGTTGTTGCGCAATATGCCGCTAAACCCGCCCACGCCATACTCGTCCATGTATAAACTCACCTAAAATTTACCATTATGAAAGCCATGTACAAAACCTTCATGCAGGTTGTATTCGTTGCTTTGCTATCGGTTTATGCGCGGCACAGTCCTAACCAATGCCTTAAGCAAACGTAATCCGTCTGGATGAAATACTGCCGGGCAAGCATTTTGAGTAATTTTTAGTTAATAAATTAAAGAAGTAAATTTGTGAAAACATGATTTATATGGCAAATGCATTAGAGCAGGAATGGAACAATTATTTTGTGCAGCTTAATGAATTAGAAAGAAAATCAGTATTGCTGATGTTGAAAACATTTTTACAACGACACAATGAAGATACTGATCGTATCAGTATGGAGCAGTATAACAAAGAGATAGATGAAGCATTGACAGAAGTGGAGGCAGGCAATTATATTACACAGGACGAAATGGAAAAAAGGGCAGCTAAATGGTAAGGGAAGTCAGATGGTCTCCCCGGCCACAACATCAACTGGAAAAAGCATAAAGAAATTATTATAACACGGATGCGGCATACAAGCATGGAGCCGAAACAATATTGATTGCTTATGCTGTATGCAGTAAGGAGGCTTTATAAACTTATGGGTCGTGCAGGTATCTTTATCAAAAGCCAAAGCGTACACCCATCCAGACCTCAGCGTCGAACAATGGGGTTGGTTTACTTCTTCAGCCGCATCCCAGCCTTATTTCCTCATTTTCACCCTTAATACATACATGTTTGCTGTAATGTACAGCGTTTTATCGCCATCGGCCAGCGCTACATTGCTGCATGGTTGGGGAACCGATATCTTTCCTGCCAGTTTCCCTGATGCGTTGAATATCCATACCCCGCCCGGGCCGGTTGCAAAAATATTTCCCTGCCCGTCTACCTTCAGCCCGTCTGGCATGCCCTGCTCTTTTTTTGATGCCTCCGTGGCATCAAACAGCAATGTTTCGTTATGTAAACTGTCGCCGGCATCTATATCAAACATATACCACACCGGTTTCTGCGGGTCGGAGTTGGCTACAATAAGCGTTTTTTCATTGTTGATAAAAGCAATGCCGTTAGGGCGGGTAATGGCATTCGTTAGTAAGCGTACTTCTCCCTGGCTGTTTACTTTGTAAACGCCCTGGAATGGAATTTCCTTAGCAGGGTCATCCATTGCTTTCTCCAGCCCGTATGCCGGGTCAGTAAAAAAAAGATCGCCGTTGCTTCTGAATACCGCGTCATTCGGACTGTTGAAACGCTTTCCCCCGTAGTTATCGGCCAACGACACAAATGCAGCTTCAGGAGCGTTTAACGGCGCGTCCATTATAGCCATCCGCCGGTCGCCGTGCTGGCACAGTACTAATTTACCTTCCCTGTTCAGCAATAAGCCATTGGAACCCGGTTCGCCTGTTCGTGGAACAGTGCCGGTGTAGCCCGAAGGCGTGAGGTATAATTCGGCGCCCTTGGCTTCCGTCCATTTGAATATTTTATTGGGTGGAATATCAGAGAATAAGAGCATCTTTTCACTTTCCGCCCATAAAGGACCTTCTGTCCAGTTGAAGCCTTCTGCAATGATTTCAACAGGAGCGGTGCTGTCTATGATATTTTCAAGTGAAGGATCCAGGCTTTGAATGGATCCGATGGATTGCAGGCCAGGTGTTTTATCCCTGCAGCCTGCAAAAGCGGCAAATGCCAGGAAAAATAGCAATTTATTCATATAGCAGTAATTGATAATGAAGAATGAAGATAATATAATATTGGGAGGAATAGGGTGAGGGATGAAGGTATAAGGCATGAGGTATAAGGTGTGAGGTAGAGGTGCCAGGGGTGCGCACATCATGTTTTTTTAAGGTATTTTTCATCTATAATGTGAGTATGTATTTTTACTTTTAACCTCCCTGAATGATACACGATGAGAATTAAGATCATATCCTGTTGTGCCCTGGCATTACTGCTGCAGTTTCGGGGCTCTGCTCAAAATACAATTGAAAACATTATAGCCCAAACCATTGCGTTTCTGCTGGGAAAAACATTTACTGCCGCACATCCCGTGGCGCCGGCTATTGAACAAATAAAAGAAAAATAACCCCCCTTATGAGAAGGACATCCCTTATATTATTTTTATTACTCTCCGCCTGCTTTGTGTTTTCGCAGGGAAAAGCGCCGTTGCCCGAAACAAAATATAAACTTGCCGTAATTGCCCACCGGGGTAACCATGTTAAAGTACCTGAAAATACGCTTGAATCTGTAAAAGCGGCCATTAAAAGTGGTGCCGATTATGTGGAGCTTGACCTGCGCACTACTAAAGACGGTTATCTTATTATTCATCACGACGCTACAGTTGACCGCATGACCAATGGCACGGGTAATATCAACAACCTTACGCTGGCAGAATTACAACAACTGAAAGTAGCGGATAAAAATAAACCCACTAAAAAAACATATCGCATTCCCACTTTCAGTGAAGTGTTGAAGGCAGCCAAAGGAAAGATCAATATCTATCTCGATTTTAAAGATGCCGTTGTAGCGGAAACCTACAGGCAGATCAGGGAAGCCGGTATGGAAAAGCAGGTAGTGGTATATGTAAATAAAATACCACAGTACAGGGAGTGGAGAAAAACGGCGCCGGGTATGCCTTTAATTACCAGCGTTATAGAAGAGGTAAAAAACAAGGAACAGCTCACCTTTTTCCTGGGGCAGGGAACCATTGAAGTGCTCGACAATGTTTACGACAGGGAAATGGTGGCAACAGCAAATGATAACGGGGTAGCCGTATGGTTAGATGTACAAAGCGGTGATGAAGGCGCCGATGACTGGAACCAGGCGTTGCAAAAAGGTATACAGGGCATCCAGACCGATCATCCCGAAGCACTGATCGCTTACTTAAACAAAAGCGGCTTGCGTAATGGACTGGGAAAGGATCTGACCAGCGAAGACCCCTACACGAAGTATAAAAAGAAAACCTACAGGGAACTTAAAAACATAAAATATGGTAAAGCCCCCGGCGATGAAAACATGTTTGATGCTTATTTCCCGAAAGATATGCAGCCCAATGCCAGGGTAATTGTGTATATACATGGCGGTGGCTGGACCCGTGGCGATAAGGATGAGTTTCCCGGGCAACTGATTGAAGAGCTGGTGGGTAAACGCGGCTACCTGGTTGTTTCCATGAACTACCGTTTGGTAAAAAACGGGCAGGATCGTTTTCCGGCACAGATTGAAGACGTGCAAAAAGCGCTGGAGTTCATTTCTAAAAACGCGGGAAAATATAAATATAACGGCAATGAATATGCGTTGATGGGCGGCAGCGCCGGCGCTCATTTGGCTATGCTGTATGCTTACGGATATGATAATGCGAAACAGGTGAAGACAGTGATTGACCTGTGGGGCCCAACAGATTTTACCGATAAATCGGTACGCCCCGATGGCAGCGATGCGGATAAAACCGTCATTAATTTCCTGGGCGAAAAAGATGAAAACGCACAGGTAGCAAAAGACGCCAGTCCGGCTTACCGGCTCACCAAAGAAACGGGTGTGCCTACCATTTTGTTTCATGGCGGGGAGGATCCCTTAGTAAATGTAAGCCAGGCGCAAAACCTGTATCAAAAACTACAGGCGTTGGGAATACCGGCCCAACTGGAAATTTACCCCGGTGAAAAACATGGTGTTGGTCCTGCAGCAGCTATTGACGTATTTGCCAAAACCTTTGCCTGGCTTGAAAATTATTATCCCTCAAAATAAAAACAACCGTTATGCATAAAATAATACTACTGGCAGGATGGTTTATGCTTTATGGCTGCACAGGCAGCAATACCACCGGTAATGAAGAAGGTAAAATTGAGCATATCATCGTTATTACCACCGACGGTTTACGCTGGCAGGAATTGTACAAAGGCATGGACAGTCTTATTGCCACGAACGGCCGGTTTAACCAGGGGCGCAGAGATAGTGCAAAAATATTTGAAAATTACTGGGCCGCGGACGAAACGGAACGGAGGAAAAAGCTTTTACCTTTTTTCTGGGACAGCATTGCGCAAAAAGGACAGCTCTATGGGAACCGCGCTTATGGTAATAAGGTAGATGTTGCCAACCCTTACTGGTTCTCTTACCCGGGATATAATGAAATTTTTACGGGCTACCCCGATACCGCCATTAATTCAAATGAGTACAAGCCCAACCCGCATACCACGGTACTGGAATACATTAACCGCCAGGAAGGATTTAAAGACAGGGTAGCGGCTTTTGGCGCATGGGGCGCTTTTGACCGCATCCTTAATAAGGAACGTTGCGGGTTCCCGGTAGTGTCGGCTTTCAGCGCTACCGGTGGCGATCATCCCACACCCAAAGAAGAGCTGATCAACGCCATGCTTAAAAATTCTTACAAGCCTTTTGGCGAAGGAGAATGCCTTGATGTATTTACCCATTATGCCGCTATGGAATACCTGAAGGAGAAAAAGCCGCGTGTGCTTTTTATAGGCTATGGTGAAACCGATGAATGGGCGCATGCAGGCCGGTACAAAGATTACTTAGACGCTGCGAGGCAGGTAGATACATGGATAAGCGAGATATGGGAATATGTGCAGCATACACCGGAATACAGGAACAAAACCGCGCTTTTTATTACAACCGATCATGGCCGCGGCGATATCAATAAAGATCAATGGACAGGTCATGGCAGCAGGAGTGTTGCGGATTCGCATGAAATGTGGATGGCGGTGATGGGGCCCGGCATACCAGCCAAAGGAGAAGTGAAAACACCCGGGCAGTTGTACCAGCAGCAATCTGCGCAAACCATTGCTTCCCTGCTGGGACTGCGTTACCAGGCTGATCATCCCATAGCTGAGGAAATAAAAGAGATTAAGGACTGATCATAAATCAATACTATTATTTACATGATTAGAATAAACAGCAGGAAAGAGAAAGATTACCGGCATGCGGATGCATTCCAAATTGTTGCCGGCTGGTGGAGACACCAGCCGGGGGAACCGGGTTACCGGCATGCAGGCTTTATTAGCTTATGCGTTATGTTTTGTATGGCGGTACAGGCGCAAACAACAGCGGTAAACCCGTTCCCTCCCGTCCCTAACCCGGACAGGATTGTGCTGAATGTTACCCAGGATCCGTCTACATCAATAGCGGTAAACTGGCGTACATGCGATACCGTTAGAGAAGGTTTCCTGGAGATCATGCCTGTTACGGCCGATCCCCGTGCTGTTGACAAAGCATTGCAGAAGCAGGCAAAAAGCGAGGCGTTTCAATTTGAAGATATTGCTGCCAACTATCATTCGGTTACCGTGTCAGGTCTTACTCCTAAAACAGTATACATGTACAGGGTGGGGCAGGGTGCTCACTGGAGCGAATGGTTTCATACCAAAACCGCCGGAAAATCCGGCGACAAGCTTTCGTTTATTTATTTGGGTGATGTGCAGGCAGGTATAAAAACATTATGGCCAAGAGTTATACGGGATGCTTATGCCAGGATGCCGGAGGCTAATTTAATTTTATATGCCGGCGATATTGTAAACCGGGGCAACAATGACGTGGAGTGGGGGGAATTATTCTATGGCGGAAGCTTTATTCACAGCACTATACCCGGCATGCATTCGCCGGGCAACCATGAATATGCCCGCACAGGCGATACGCTTTCGGCTTTCTGGCGCCCGCAATTCTCACTTCCCGAAAACGGGCCGGAAGGTTTAAAGGAATCATGTTATTACACCGATGTGCAGGGCATGCGTTTCATTTCCATCAATTCTTACAGGGTAGAAGAGTCGGATGAAGATCTGCAAAAGCAGAAAGTATGGGTAGATTCGCTGCTGCGCAATAACCCTAACCAGTGGACCGCCGTTTTATTTCATCATCCTTTTTATTCCATACGTCCTACACGCGATAATATACGGATGCGCAATACCTTTAAACCATTATTTGATAAATATAAGGTGGATATTGTGCTGCAGGGTCACGATCATGCGTATGCGCGGGGGATGCAGAAAATAGAAGGCGCCACCAAAAATGAAAGATCGGGTACGGTATATGTGTTGTCGGTAAGCGGTCCCAAAATGTCATCCAAATTTGAAGGTGGCTGGATGGATGTATCGGCCACCTATACCCAGCTTTACCAGTTGATAACGGTTGAAGGAAATACATTGCAGTACAAAGCGTATACGGCTACCGGGGAGCTCTATGACGCCTTTGACCTGTTAAAACAAAAAGGCAAGCCCAATAAGATGGTAGAAAAAAAATAACCAGGAAATACCGTATCGTTCAGATTTTTTATCGTATTCATCATTTGACCCTATATTATGCAGCTAAAAATTAATTCCCGTATTTTTCAGCACAGCGTGGCTTGCTGTTTGGCTATATTGATTTGCGCGAAAGCGCAGGCACAGCAGAATAATCTTTATCCTCCGTCTCCTTATCCCGACAGGATCGTATTGAATGTAACCCAGGACCCTTCCACATCCCTGGCGGTTAACTGGCGTACGCACGACAGCATTACTGCCGGATCGGCCGAAATTATCATTGCCGTTTCCAACCCGGCCGATGCGGCAAAAGCCACCGTAGTAAAGGCTAAAACAGAATCTGTAACACATACCGGAATAGTGGCGAGCTATCATTCGGCTGTGTTTAGCGGTCTGCGGCCCGGAACCCGGTATATGTATCGTGTGGGCAATGGCGACTACATGAGCGAATGGTTTCATGTAAAAACTGCAGGAAATACGGGTGAACCTTTTTCCTTTATTTACATGGGAGATGTGCAAATGGGCATGAGAACTTTTTGGCCGGGCGTAATTCGTGAAGCGTATACAAAGATGCCGGATGCGAAGCTTATTCTGTATGCGGGAGATATTGTAAACAGGGGGCGTAATGATCACGAATGGGGCGAATTATTTTACGGTGGAAGCTTTATTCACAGCACCATACCCGGCATGATGTCGCCGGGCAATCATGAGCATGCCGATAATGCGGAGGGCGTAAACGAGCTAACCGCTTTATGGCGGCCGCAGTTTACACTGCCCGAAAATGGTCCCGCGGGATTAGAAGAAACCTGTTATTATACCGATGTCCAGGGTGTGCGCTTCATATCACTGAACTCGCAGGCGATCTGGTTTGGCGGCGATGGGATGCAAAAGCAAATAAACTGGCTGGAAAATATTTTATCCAATAATCCTAACCAATGGACATGCGTGGTATTTCATCACCCGGTATATTCGGTAAAATCTAACCGCGATAATAAAAACCTGCGGGAAAATTTTCAACCCATATTCAATAAATATAAAGTAGACCTGGTATTGCAGGGACACGATCATGCGTATGGACGGGGGATGCAGAAAATTCCCATGCCGGATAACAGCGGCACATCACCCACGATGTATGTGGTGTCTATGAGTGGGTCAAAAATGTATGCAGATGATAAGCCCGAATGGGCCGATAAAAGCGGTGGTCATCTGCAGCTCTACCAGTTGATAACAATAAATGGAAAGAAGCTCTCGTATCGCTCGTATACGGTAGCGGGTGAGTTGTTTGATGCCTTTGACCTGGTAAAAAGAAAAGGCAAAAACAATAAGCTGATCAGTCTGAAATAATTGTTTATGATTGGTTAATCCAAAAAGAACGCGTCAGAAAACGCAGCTCTTTTTAGTTAAATGGTGTTAATTTGTTTGCTAAAGCTGTATTGTAAAAATAAAATATATCTAATGATGAAATTTAAGTACTGTCTCTCCGGTTTGATAATGATGTCATTTGTATGTATAACGCATGCACAAACCACTGCAAAGAGCGCTTCTTCCACGCCACAGCAGCCCAAAATAGTAGTGGGTATGATGGTAGACCAGATGCGCTGGGATTATTTATACCGTTTCCAGGACCGTTATACGGAAGGCGGATTTAAAAGACTGATAAGGGAAGGGTTTTCCTGTGAGAACACATTGATTGATTATTCTCCAACTATTACGGGTTGCGGACATGCTTCTGTATATACCGGAACTTCACCTGCTGTACACGGGATAGTAGGTAATGGCTGGTACGAACGTTCCATGGGTAAGGAGATTGGTTGTGTAGATGACGAGTCGGTTAATCTTGTGGGATCAGCAGAAGGCGGAACAGGGGAATCGCCCCGTAATAACCTGTCAACCACTATTACCGACCAGTTGCGCATAGCATCCAACTTTCAGAGCAAAACAGTAGGTGTGGCTATTAAAGACAGGGCTTCCATTTTACCTGCCGGACATGCCGCCACCGGAGCTTTCTGGTACAATGGCAAAGACGGTAATTTTGTTACCAGCACCTATTATATGGAAGAGCTACCGGAATGGGCTAAACGCTTTAATGATAAAAAAGTAGTAGACAGTTATTATAAGAACGACTGGAATACGCTCTATCCTATCAATACCTATACCTTAAGCACGGCGGATGATAAGTCGTACGAGGGCACTGCTAACGGGGAGGCTAAACCCGTTTTTCCGCGCAATCTGAAACAGTTTATCGGTAAGAACTACAGCGCGGTACGCACAACACCTTATGGTAATACCCTTACTTTTGATTTTGCCAAAGCGGCTATTGAAGGATACAACCTGGGCGGAGGAAAATTCACTGATTTTTTAGCGGTGAGCTTTTCCAGTCCTGATGCCATCGGACATACCTACGGACCAAATTCTATAGAAATTGAAGATAATTACCTTCGTTTGGATAAAGAGCTGGCTGATTTTTTTACCTACTTAGATAAAAAATTCGGTAAAGGCAACTACCTCTATTTCATTACTGCCGATCATGGCGTATCCGAGTCTCCAGGCTTTTATTTAGAAAATAAAATGCCCTCCGGCGCTATCCAGGATAAAGATTTTTCTAAAGCATTGTTAGATGGATTGAAAGAAAAATACGGGGTTGAAAAGCCTGTGCTTTCCTTTGCCAATTACCAGTTGTATATGAACTGGGAGGAGTTTGATAAAAAGGGGATCAGCCGCAGCGATGTAGGCCGTACCATAAAAGAAATTTTATTGAAAGCGCCTGGTATTGCCAATGTGCTGGAAAGTGAAGCGCTGGGCGCAGCCCCCATTCCCGACCATATAAAATCAATGCTCATTAAAGGGTATTATGTAAAACGCAGTGGTGATTTTATGGTAATACCACAACCCACATGGAAAGGTGGAAACATTAAAGGCGCCACACATGGCACATGGTATCCTTACGATGCACATATTCCACTGGTATGGATGGGATGGAAAATAAAACCCGGCTATACCAACAGGGTAACCGGCATGACAGACATCGCTCCAACAATTGCCGCCCTGCTGCGCATACAAATGCCCAGCGGCGCTATAGGACAGCCTATTACAGAAGTAACAGGAGGAAGATAAGGCTGTTTGTTTCAAAGCCCGGAGTATTGGATTCGAATTTCGGATTTGACGCTCCGGGTTTTGTATTAAATATCCAGTGGTCAGTAGTCAGCGGTGGTACAGGTTTCAAGTTACAGGTTGCATGGGAAAGTCCGTTTCGTTTTGGGTTTCAGTTTTGGATTTTGTCTATCGTGGTAAGCAACGTGCAATCTGAATCGTGAAATTACAAGCGGTAGTGAATGATTGCAGCGAAGATAGATGCCTGTCGGTAGGCAAGCTGTGGCAGCATGACAAGCTACAGTGATTGGCTAAACTGTAGTACAAAAGCTGAACCTCTATTCCATTGCCTGTCAATGCTGAACGAAGCATCTGTATCTGCCACGGCTGACAGGTTTTATTTTGAATTCTCTACTATGAAGTTGAATTTTGAATTTTGTTTGGTTCTTGATTTTTGGTTTTTGATGCTTTGCATTATTTCGGATTTCGGATTTTTTAATTCAGACTTTATTTGAATATCTTAAGCCTTATGTATTACAAACGCATACTATTATTGTTCACTGTACTATTGGTTACCATTGTTGCTGCGGCGCAATCTAACCTTGACAGTATTCTTAATGATTTTCATAACCGTGCCGACAGGATACTGGTAGCTGCGCACCGGGCGGAGCATCCCGACTTCCCTGAAAACTCTGTTGCCGCCATGAAAGAAGCCATACGGCTTGGGGTTGATATCATTGAAACGGACATCAGGGAAACGAAAGACGGGGTAATGATCATTATGCACGACAAAACCGTTGACCGTACTACTACCGGTAAAGGACCTGTTGCCGGTATGACCTATGCCGAGCTGCAGCAACTTTTTCTTTTGCATGATGGTAAACCTACCACAGAAAAAATTCCCACATTTAAAGAAGTGCTTGAACTGGTGAAAGGAAAAGTTATGCTCGATATTGATTATAAGGCCGAAGGTAAAAGGGCGGCCAGGTCTGCCGCCCGGCTGCTGAGAAAAACAGGAACGGAAAAGCAGGCTTTGTTTTTTTTATACGATTATAAAGATGCCCCCGCCCTGCGCCGCATGAATAAAAAAATACAGTTCATGACGCGGGCCTATAGCAAAGAAGACGTGGATGGTATATTTAACCAGGGCATAGCAGTGCCGGTGATACATGCAGATGATAAATTTTATTCCGACTCGTTAATGGGCGTTATCCGTGGCAAAGGCATACGGCTTTGGATGAATGCCCTGGGTAAGTATGATAAAATGGAAAGAACAGAAAAAGATAGTGGATTTGATGCTTTACTGCAAATGCGGCATACCAATATTATACAAACCGATTTGTATGCAGAACTGATGGATTACCTGAAGTTAAGAGGACTGCACAGGTGATGAGTGAAATTTGAAAATTTGAAAATGTGGTAATTTGAAAATGTGGCGGCCGGTACGCAACGAAGGAAGCGTCGGGCCGCAGGTGAACGGTGAGCTGTGGGTAGTAAGGGGCAAGTGGTAAGTGTCTTCGGATTTCAGATTTGTTGCTTCGGATTTGGACTTATTTGGTTCTTGGTTCTTTGTATTTCCCCTCAAATCCCAATCGTATTACCCGCATCCGAAAGTAAACACAGCGTGGAGGCTTGCGGTATGAAAATCGCGCCATACCCGGTTAATGCCTGAGCCTTGTTCTGTTGCAATCATTCCGCAGTAAGGGTAAAGGTCATCCACCGAACTACGTGCCAGCTTAACCATTGTTCTGCACGCTTCATTCAGGTTTTCAAGATCTAAAGTATCCCATCGCTTTTCCATGCTGCCATTTTCCCAGGTCTTTTCCAGGATACGGTAAAAAAGCTGCCGGGCGTCTTCCAGCTTGCTTTGGGTGCGTCCCAATATCTCCAGCATTTCACAGGCTTCCTTTATGGCATAGCCATGGCGTTTGATCCTTTCTTCGAAAATGGGTTTACACTCGTCCATAAAATGAAAAGCTATGCCGCAGTAGTTGGCGGCAATGGTTACTTCCGCAAAAAGCTGAAAAGGAAAACGAAAAACAAGATCCGGCAGGCAGGCATGCCCCGGCTCAATAATAAAGCACCTGTTCTTTGGTATATGCAGGGCTTTTACACTAAAGGAATGGCTTGCGGTAGCCCGCATACCGGTGGCATTCCAGGTATTGTGTATTTCTACTTCCTCCTTTCTGAAAATAAATGCTTTTACAAGGGGCGAGCCATCCTCCTGCAATATCAGTTCTCCGTCTTTTTCAATGACACAGTTAGCTGTAAACGCGGTGGCATGCGGAGCGCCCGTTGCGTATTTCCAGTAGCCATTCACGGTGTAGCCGTTTTCGGTAAGCGTGGCTTTTCCGGTAGCCGCGCCACTACCGGCAAGGCATACCTGCTTATCGGAAAAAAAAGCAGCAGCGGCGGATTTATCCATAAATCCAATAAACCAGTTTGCCCCGCTGCAAAGGGTAACCGTCCAACCAAAGCCTCCGTCTGCCCGGGCCAAACACTCCTGCAGGCGTACCCCTTCGGGTAGCGACATTTCAAGTCCGCCCATTAAACGGGGTACAAAAAGGTTAAACCAGTTTTGGTCATAAATGAGTTGCAGTTGCTCGGGATGCAGTTGCCCTGTTTGTTCTGCCGCTGCGGCATACTGCCTGATCAGGGTAATGGATTCCGCGGCTAAAAGCGGCGAAGGATTGTTATTCGTAATCATATAAAGCACGTCAAATGTAGGTACTGCCACCCGGTTCATGAAAAAATCTTACATTCAAAAATGTAAAAGCGCAGCGTATGAAAAAATATTTTTCTTTTGTAATGCTACTGACAGTAACCAGTGCACCTGTTTCGGGACAAAATTTTAAAGAACAGATTGCGGATAAAGCCGGCGCAATACTTCCGGAAATGATTCAATGGCGGCGGTATTTGCATGAATATCCTGAGTTGTCGAACAGGGAATTTAAAACAGCGGAATACATTACCGCGCATTTAAAAAAACTTGGAATAGAAGTACAAACCGGCGTTGCCAGAACCGGTGTGGTGGGTATTTTAAAAGGAGGAAAGCCTGGTCCTGTTATAGCTTTAAGGGCCGATATGGACGGGCTGCCGGTTAAGGAAAGAGTGGATATTTCTTTCGCTTCAAAAGCGGAAGGAGAATATCTTGGAGAAACGGTACCGGTTATGCATGCCTGTGGGCACGACAGTCATATGGCCATATTAATGGGCACGGCATCGGTATTAAGCTCCATGAAAAAAGATATTGCCGGCACCGTGAAATTTATTTTCCAGCCCGCGGAAGAAGGACCGCCCGGCGATGAGGAAGGCGGGGCGCCTTTAATGATCAAAGAGGGAGTAATGGATAACCCGAAGGTGGATGCTATTTTCGGATTACATATTAATTCGGCAACACCTGTTGGAGAAATAAAGTATAAGCCGGGCGCCGAAATGGCCGCAAGCGACTGGTTTACCATTAAAGTGAAAGGGAAACAATCGCATGGCTCCCAGCCGTGGAGCGGGGTAGACCCTATTGTAATTGCATCGCAGATCATCCAGGGCTTACAAACCATTGTAAGCCGCCAGCAAAACCTTACCAAAGCGCCGGTGGTAATTACCGTAGGTAAAATACACAGTGGTGTGAGGAGCAACATCATTCCCGAGGAGCTCATTATGGAGGGAACGATCAGAACGCTGGATGAGGATATGCATAAGGATGTGCATGAAAGAATACGCAACACCGTTAATCATATTGCCGCTGCCGGCGGCGCCACGGCGGAAGTAACCATTGATACCAAAACAAAAGTAACATACAACAACCCTGCTTTGGTGAAGCTGATGCTTCCTTCTTTAGAAGCCGCCGCGGGAAAAGAAAAGGTATATGAAACCGAATGGACAACAGGTGCGGAAGATTTTTCTTTTTTCGGCGATAAAGCGCCGGCCTTCTTTTTCTTCCTGGGAGGGATGCCTGCAGAACAGGATCCGAAAAAGGCCGCGCCTCACCATACGCCCGATTTTTATATAGACGACAGCAGGCTGGATACAGGTGTGAAAGCATTTTGTAATATAGTGATGGATTATGGAAGAGTGAAAGGGAAGTAGGGGAGGTATGAGGTTTCAGGTCTCAGATCTCAGCTGTTAGCCTCCAGACACTAAAATTTTATCATCCTCTAATCCTCTTTAATTTTCACTCGCCTATTCAGTCGATCGCCCCGGGGACGGTACGGACAGGGGCAGGCATTTTCAAATTTTCAAATCCTCACATTTTCAAATTAAATATGCCTCTCTCAAAAAAAGCAGCCCTGGGTTTTATATTCATTACGCTGCTGCTGGATGTTATTGGGTTTGGCATTATTATACCGGTAATGCCCGCCCTCATTGAAGAGCTGATCCAGGGCGATTTGAGTGCCGCATCGCGCTGGGGCGGCTGGCTCACTTTCGCTTTTGCCTTCATGCAGTTTTTATGCGCCCCCATTTTGGGCAACCTCAGTGATAAATACGGAAGACGGCCGGTATTGCTGTTCTCCCTTTTTGGCTTTGGAATAGATTATATCCTTATCGCTCTTGCACCTACTATCGGGTGGCTGTTTGTGGGAAGGATCATCGCCGGCATTACGGGCGCCAGCTTCACCACTGCGTCTGCCTATATCGCCGACATCAGTGCCCCGGCCGACAGGGCCAAAAATTTTGGAATGATTGGCGCTGCGTTCGGTCTGGGCTTTATCATCGGCCCGGTAATAGGCGGTCTCCTGGGTAGTTTGGGGTCGCGTGTTCCTTTTATTGCTGCTGCTGTTATATCGCTGCTGAACTGGCTGTATGGTTATTTTGTGCTGCCTGAATCGCTCAGTAAAGCCAACCGCCGGAGCTTTAGCTGGAAGCGGGCTAACCCGATGGGCTCACTGATGCATCTGCGAAAATATCCCGCGCTGCGCGGACTGATCATTTCATTAATGCTGATCTATATAGCAGCACATTCCGTGCAAAGCACCTGGGCTTTTTTTAATATGGAGAAATTTAAGTGGGATGAAAGAATGGTGGGTATTTCGCTTGGCGTGGTAGGATTGCTCGTAGGATTGGTGCAGGGAGGATTGATCCGTATTGTTAATCCGAAGCTGGGCAACGAAAAGAGTATTCACGTAGGACTGGCATTTTACACACTTGGCCTGGTGTTATTCGCTTTTGCGTCGCAGGGCTGGATGATGTTTGCCTTTTTAATTCCATACTGCCTTGGTGGCATTTGCGGGCCGGCTTTGCAGGCTGTTATTTCGAACCATGTGCCATCCAATGAGCAGGGCGAACTGCAGGGCGCTTTAACCAGTCTTATGAGCGCAACTACCATTATTGGTCCCCCGGTTATGACCAACCTCTTTGCTTATTTCACCAAACAGGACGCGCCGGTGTATTTTCCCGGGGCGCCTTTTCTTTTAGGCGCCGTATTAATGCTGGGAAGCACAATACTGGCTTACCGCATGTTCAGAACAGAAAAAGCAATGGCATAAACAGCTCCTGTGGCAAAATCAAAAATTATTGTTGAGTATATATTCATCAAAATAAACTCTTTAAAAATGCCCTACTTTTGGAAGCATATTAAAAGATGGTATTAAACAATATAGCATGAAACCCATAGTTCAGATTTCTTTAGACCTTACCAATATTGATGAAGCCCTTGAAACCGCTGCCCTTGCCATGCGTGCAGGGGTAGACTGGCTGGAAGCGGGCACGCCACTGATCCTTGCAGAAGGACTGCACGGCGTTCGAAAATTACGCGAAGCTTTCCCCGGCATTCCCATTGTAGCCGATTTAAAAACCATGGACGGCGGTTATCTTGAAGCGGAAATGATGGCCAAAGCCGGTGCCACCCATGTGGTGGTAATGGCAAGAGCGCATGAAGAAACCATTAAATGCGTGGTGCAGGCCGGGAGAGATTTTGGCGCCAAAGTAATGGGTGATAATCTGGGCTGTCCCGATATGGTGGCTGCCGCCAAATGGCTGGAAGATCTCGGCTGCGATTATGTTATTCATCATATTGGTTACGACGAAAGACGGGGCATAGCGGCGCAGGGTAAACGCATGCCCAGCCCGCTGGATCAGCTAAAGGAAGTGGTGCAGGCGGTAAGCATCCCGGTGCAGGCCGTAGGCGGACTGAGCCTGGAGCAGGCCATTCAGTGCCCCGCATACGGTGCACCGTTAGTAGTGCTGGGCGCCCCGCTTACCATTGATGCCGATGCGTTCAAAACCGCAGACGGCGACCTGGAAAGTTCTCTTCGCCTGATCTGCGAAAAGATACATGCGTATGGGGAAATTTGAGATTTAAGATTTGAGATGGGATCCGTAGCGGTTGGTGGCTTGTCGTTTAAGGATTGCCAAAAAGCTCACACCTCATACCTCACACCTGCAACCTATTAACAACATTACCGGGTTTGAAATATCAAATCTAAAATTATAAATATCAAATCATCATATGAAATCAGCAGCGGTAGTTAACTATGCCCCCGAAAAAGGATCGGTTGAGATCCGTGAAATAGATAAGCCGGAGATCGGCGAGGAAGATGTATTATTAGAAGTAGTAAACGTAGGCGTTTGCGGCAGCGACCTGCACCAGTGGACAGCGGACCACAGCTGGCATGTAAATTACCCCGTAGTGCTGGGGCATGAATTTGGCGGTCATATTATTGCATTAGGAAGTCGGGTAACGGGCTGGAAGGAAGGCGACCGCGTGGTAAGCGAAACCGCGGCGGTAATAGATCCCAACAGCGCTATGACCAGGAGCGGTTTATATAATTTGGATCCTTCACGCAAAGGCTTTGGCTATGGTGTAAATGGCGCCATGACGAAGTATGTACGTGTGCCTGCCCGTTGCCTGCACCGTGTGCCCGACCAGTTGGTGTTTGAGCAGGCCTGTTTAACGGAGCCCTGTTGCGTGGCATTTAACGCCGTGGTGGAAAACAGCAGGCTGAAGCCCGGCGACAGGGTAATTGTACTTGGACCCGGAACCATTGGTATCCTTTGTGCCGCAATGGCACGGCTTTGTGGCGCAGAAGTGGCCATTGTGGGTTTGGAAGCCGATAAGCACCGCCTGGATATTGCAAAGCAGTATGGCTGTGAAACCATTATAGGTGATGCCATGCCCTGGGCCACGCAAAGGGATGGCCTGGGTGCAGACTGTATTATAGATGCGGCAGGCGCAAGCATTACTTTAAAAATGGCCATGCAACTGGTGCGGCCTAAAGGACATATTGCAAAAGTAGGCTGGGGACCACAGCCGTTAGGCTTTTCCCTTGACCAACTTGTACAAAAAAATGTAACCCTGCAGGGCAGCTTCAGTCATAACTGGCCAATATGGGAAAGAGTGATCGCCCTGCTGGCAAGCGGACAATTGGATGTAAAGCCCATTATCGGCGGCGTATGGCCCGTAACCGAATGGCACGAGGCATTTGAAAAAATGCATAAAGGAGAGGTGGTGAAGAGCGTGTTGAAACCAGTGTAGCCAGTTTGTAGTTTATGGTTTATTATTTGTAGTTAACAGCAATACTAAACCATACGCTTTTCCTCCTGCCGGCTATTGGTTTGGAAGCCTGGAGTGTAAAGAACCATAAACTGTAAACAACAAACCATAAACTATCCTTCCCGTTAGCTATTAGCTTTGAAGCCTGGGGTATAAAGAACCATAAACCACTAACCATAAACTATAAACTATTCTTCCAATGCGTTTACAAAACAAAGTAATCATCATCACCGGAAGTTGCACGGGTATTGGAAAAGCCATTGCGCAACGCTGCGTGGCGGAAGGCGCCCGTGTGGTAATTCACGGGTTGGAAAAAGAATGGGGCGAAGCGGTTGTGGCAGAGTTGGGAAAAGATAAAGCGGTGCTGCTTATAGAAGACATCAGCAATGAAGGTGCGCCGCAGCGGCTGGTGGATATGGCTGTTAATACGTATGGACAATTAGATGCCGTGGTCAATAACGCGGCTATTGTGGCTTCTTCCAATATACATACCACCGATCTTGATTTTTTGAGAAAAATATTAGAGGTCAATACCATTGCTCCTTTTGCATTAATAAAAGCCGCATTGCCGCATCTTCGCAAACAAAGCGGCTGTGTGCTCAATATCGGATCGGTAAACGCCTTTAGCGGTGAGCCCAATTTGATGGCATACAGTATATCAAAAGGTGGTTTAATGACACTCACCCAAAACCTGGGCGATACGCTTTTCAGGGAAGACGGCGTAAGGGTGAACCAGATCAATCCCGGGTGGGTGCTTACCGAAAATGAGGCTATCCGTAAGCGTGAGCACGGGCTGGCAGACGACTGGTATAAAGACCTGCCCAACGTATATGCACCGGCGGGGCGCATTATTTGGCCGGCGGAAATAGCCGCTGCCGCTGTATACTGGTTAGCCGATGAGTGCGGCCCCATAAGCGGGCAGATCATGACGCTGGAACAATATCCTTTTATTGGCCGCAATCCGCCCAAAGACACTTCTACCATACCGGTGAATACTAAATCCGGGTGAAATACAAAATACCAGGAAGCAAATGCCAAGAACCAAACTTGCCTGCCGGCAGGCAGGCCTGTACGCTGTAGCGGATAAGTTTCAAAATCCGAAGAGCTGAAATGCTACATTCATTATTTGGATAAAAGCGAAGCAGTTTTATGATAAGCGGAGAAATCAATATTAAGCGATGCGGCAATTTTTCTAACTGCCACGGCAATATGATTTTCTACGGTACGGGGAGAAATATTCAGCACTTCGGCAACTTCTTTATAGGTAAGTCCATCTTCCTTAACAAGCTTATATACGATCCGGCACCGGGGTGGTAACTCATGAATAGCCTTGTTTGCTAATTGCAAAAGCTCAGAAGCAACCATTAAGTCTTCAGGATTAGGCACCAGTTCGCTGCATATTACGTCGAGCTGGTTCAGATCCATAACGCAGGCATCACCCTGCCGGTTAATATAATTCAGGCATTGATTTTTGACGGAAACGTAGAGGTATACGCGGAGGTTGGAAATATTGTTGATGGTGGAGCGCTTATTCCAGATCTTAACGAAAACGTCTTCTACTATCTCTTCAGCTACTTCTTTTACTTTCACTATAGAAGCTGCAAACTGGAAAAGCCCGGTATAATAATGGCGGAACAACTGCCTGAAAGCTTGTTGATCATTAAAAAAAGCAACCTGTTCCTGTAGTGCAAATATCTCTTTTCCGGTCATTACAGATAGTTTAGGACTTATTGGACTGATGAAGTTATTGCTATTTTTTCTAAAAAACATAACATCGTTTTCCTTATCGCACATTCAACTCCTGTTTTCCCTTATAGCAATCGTTTGCGCATTTATTTAAAGCTGAACGTAAACCATTCATAAAGGAGAAAAGATTTTGATTATTGAAAGAAAGCGTAATGCCGTTACCTTCCAATCACCGGAAACTGGGATATCCTTAACCTTGTAGCCCCATAAGGTATTAAAATAATTTCTTCTTCCTTCGCGGTCTCCAGCCCGTAAGTATTGCTATAAGGAATAGGACCGGCCATCTCGTTGTACAGTTGCCACGATGGTATGCGCCTTGCTTTGGTTGCAATATAAACAGGAACACTATCCGCGTTCCAGGGAAAGCCGGAAACGTCTTTCTTTTTTTCAAACGTATAATGTTCATCCAGCTTATTGCGGGCTATATCGCTTAGCCCGTAATTCCACGGGGTTGTTGGCCGCACTTCATGATAACGGCTTCCATAGGCAACCGGGTCCTTATCATTTTTGATCTCCCTGGCTTCTTCGCCTATTTTTAATGCGTATACAATTGGCCCGCGTTCTATGGAAACCGAATTTTCATGCCAGGTGTTTTTGAAAATATGCATCGGTAATATTAGTTCAACAATGTCGCCCGACTTCCATTCACGGTTAATTTTAATAACCTGGTTGCCACCGGGCTCCTCCCATGTTGTACCGTTAATTTTTATGCTGCCTTTTTTGCACCATGCCGGTATGCGCAAATGAAAAGGAAAGGAGGCAGATTTGCTTTTGTTATCAATATGCAGTGTAAAGGTAACAGACTCCCCGAACGGGTAATTCGTTTCCTCATTAACAGATACGGCTGTTCCGCCCGAAACAGAGGCTTTTACAGCGCTTGGTGAATACACGAGGGCGGCAAGTCCGCCGTCGGGCGTTGCATACCACAGGTTTTGGGTGAACTTTGGCCAACCCTGGTGCATATTCGATGTACAGCAGGGATATCCGGTAAGCAATCCATAGCACAAATCTGTTCCGCCATGATTCACATCAAAATTTCGGATGTGTCTTGTTATCATAACCTGGTTAGCCTGCTGAAAATACTGCCTGCTCATAAAATCATCCGATATCTGGGCAGGTAAAGCATTAAAGGCTATTTTCTCTAAGTGATCCGCGTAGTGTGCTTCCCCGGTAATACCGAGTATTTTTTCGAGGCTGAACATCATTTCAACGGCAGTACATAGTTCTGATCCCTGCGTGGGATTGTTACCGTGCAAAGCTTCGTCGCCCCCATAAAGGCCGTGCGCCATCCCGTTATATTTCCGTATATCTGCAAAACCTTTTTCTGTTGCATCTGCATATTTTTGTTCGGGATGATGCTGATAATAAATCAGCGGCGCTTTTATTCCCTGCGCCAGGTTTACACAATGAATGCTCCCGGGATCAGACAGCATATCTGTATGCAGGAATGCGTTCGTATAATCAAAGGTTTGCGTATGCAGCAGGTCGCCTAATTCAAGCAGGAAGCTATCGCCTGTTATATTATAAAGCCAGTAAACGATCATCAGGTTGTCTCCTCCCCGGTAACGCGCCCAAAAGGTCCAGTGATCCAGTGGCTTTTGAGGGAGTTCCTTTAACTGATACCTGAAATAATTGGTCATGAGCTGAACAACGCGTTGATCGCCGGTTGCGCTGTAATACTGTTTCAGCACTTTCAGCATCACCATTTTTGGCCACCAGTCGCGGCTATTATCTCTTTGCAGTCCCGGTTCATGACTGTAATCTTTGGAAGGTCCGAAATAGCCATCGGGCTGCTGACTGTTTATAGCCCATTCAATCCAGGGTTTTGTTTTTGCTATCAGCGCTTTATCTTCTAAAATATAGGCAAGGGGTAAAAGACCATCTATCCAGTATGGTCCGCGTTCCCACTGATCTCCATCGCCACCCAGCCAGCCATTCCTGTGGTTCATTACTAAGGGATAAAGGGAATCGAGCTGACCTGTTGCCCCGTTTTTTTGCCTGATCAGCATTTCCTTTAACCATCCCTCCGGCTTTATTGCTCCTAAGGGAAGTTCTATATAAGGGTTTTGCCGGAGTGGCGCACGGTTATGAATATAGTTTTTTTTGTTTCCCTGCCCGGCAGCATGAAGCACGAAACTTATAAAAAGGAATGGCAGGAAGATTTTTTTCATACGGCAATTGTTTTGAATAGAGGCTGTCAGCGATCAGCTATGAGCAATACAAAGAAAGGAATACAAAGAACCAAGAAACCAAATAACAAGAACCAAATAAATTATAAAAGCCCGAAGCCTTAAATCCGAAATTCGATGAAAATACAAAGTGCCAAAACACAAATAACAAGAACAAATAGATACAGATGGTTCGTGCCTGCCAATGACAAGCAAAATCCGAAGCGAAATGCAACGGTAAACTACAAACGAGAAACAACAAATCAAAAAATCCGCTTCCGCCACTGTGAGATTACTTCGACCTTTTAAAATATTATGCAATATTCAAATCAGTTTAAGGTCTAGCTATAACGTTTAAGAACCAAAATCCGAAGAAGTCGCAAGCAGCAGCAATACCTTATACCTTATACCTTATACCTCACACCTTCCCCCTCAATAATCTCCCAAAGTTTCCGGTAGCTGTGCCAGCGCTTTTTGCAATTGCTCATCGTTGGGGGCAATACCGTGCCACTCATGGGTGCCTTCCATAAAATCAACCCCTTTTCCCATAATCGTGTGCATCATTATGGCAATGGGTTTACCTTTCCCCACCAGTGTTTTTGCTTTATTTAAAACAGTAATCAGGTCATCCATATCATTACCATTAGTCTGGAGGGTTGTCCATCCAAAAACTTCAAATTTTTTACTGATATCACCGAGATCCATTACTTTTTTTGTTGGGCCGTCAATTTGCTGACCATTCCAGTCTATGGTAGCAATGAGATTATCTACTTTATTATGGGCGGCAAACATAATAGCTTCCCAGTTCTGTCCCTCGTCTAATTCACCATCTCCATGCAGGGAAAATACCAGCTTATCGTCTTTGTTCAGCTTTTTAGCCAGTGCCGCTCCTATGGCCACACTCATACCCTGACCTAATGATCCGGAGGCTACTCTTATGCCAGGCAAATGTTCGTGCGTGGCGGGATGTCCCTGAAGCCTTGAATTTATTTTGCGGAAAGTAGACAGTTCCTCAAGCGGAAAATAGCCCGACCTGGCAAGCGTGGCGTAAAACACAGGTGAGATGTGGCCGTTGGAAAGAAAAAACAGGTCTTCACCCTTGCCATCCATATTAAAAGAAGGGTCGTGTTTCATTATATCAAAATAAAGTGCGGTAAAAAAGTCGGCACATCCTAAGGATCCTCCCGGGTGACCGCTCTGGCAGGCATGTACCATTCTTACAATGTCTCTTCTGATCTGGATGGCGATGTCTTTTAATTCTGGCATAATTTTTCGCTTTTAAAATGGTGCCAAAGCTAAATAAACTGTTGGATATAAGTGGATATGATTAAATTTTTTGAGAAATATTGTTTTATTTCCCAATACTAACAGATTACACCAACCGTTCTATACAGGCAGTACGTATCATTAGTAGAATCATCTGCTCACCATTCTTTGCATTGTATTTATGCAAATAAATTAATTATCATATTTTCGCACCTTTAAAGCGAACCGGATGGAAATCATTTTGCTGGCAACTATATTAGCTTTCGTTATTACATTTACTGCAATTCCTGTAATTATTAATGTATCTGAAATAAAAAAGCTCTACGATCTGCCAAATGCAAGAAAAATACATGCCACGCCGGTTCCCTCACTTGGCGGACTGGGCATCTTTGCAGGTTTCATCATTTCCTGCCTCATGACCATTTCTTTCAGTTCGGCTCCCGGTTTTCAATATTATTTTGCCGCGGCACTGGTTATTTTTTTCTTGGGTCTTAAGGACGATATATTGATCCTCACCCCCATGAAAAAGATCATCGGGCAAATTATAGCCGCTTTTATTATCATATATAAAGGAGGCATTGTTATTAAAAGCATGCATGGCTTTCTTGGCGTAACTGAGCTGCCCGAGATCATTGGCTTAACCTTAACCTATCTTACGGTAATTGTAATTATTAACTCCTTTAACCTTATTGACGGTGTTGACGGGCTTGCCGCAGGACTGGGCATCTTTACCACATTAACTTTTGGCGTATACTTTTATATTGCCGCTCATGCAGAATTTGCAGCGCTTGCTTTTGCCATGTGCGGCAGCCTGCTGGCATTTTTAATTTTCAACCGTTCCCCCGCCCGTATTTTTATGGGCGATACCGGCTCCCTGTTAATAGGATTGATTAATGCTATCCTGGTAGTGCAGTTTATTAATATCGCAGATTCACCCGGCGCCATCATGCCTTTACAGGCATCCCCTGCCATTGCCATTTCCATACTGATCATTCCCTTATTTGATACCTTAAGGGTTTTTTCTATACGTATTTTTAACCGGCGTTCGCCTTTTAGTCCCGACCGCAATCATATTCACCACATTTTGTTAGACAGGGGTATGAGCCATAAAGCCGTTAGCTTTGCCTTAATTGTGGTCAATATTTTTTTTGTAGCCATAGCGTATTGCCTCAGCTTTCTCAGCATTAATATACTTATCCCTGTTTTAGTAGCACTGGCATTCGGAGGCTTTGCACTGGTTTATTTGCGTAAGCCCCGGCTTATGGTTGTTGCCGGCAGAGATACGGAAGACATTCTGCAGCTTACCAAACCTTCCCGGATCCTGCCTTTAACTCCTGCCAAAAAAGCCGCCGAGCGCAACTAATTTGCATATTCTTTTTATTCTTTCCATTTGTTAGCTTTGCAACGCATTCAATTTTTATAAATTATGTCAGAAGAAGTATCATTTGTATTGGACGTGGGTGAAGACAGCATGAAAAAAGCCATCAGTCATCTGGAGACAGAACTGGTAAAAATAAGGGCTGGAAGGGCTACCCCCCAGATGCTCGACGGGCTGGTGGTTGATTATTACGGATCGCCAACACCCATAAGCCAGGTAGGCAATATTTCTGTAGCCGATGCAAGAACCATAACCATTCAGCCATGGGAAAAAAATATGCTGCAGCCCATTGAGCGTTCCATTATCGCCGCCAATATAGGTGTAACGCCTCAAAACGATGGTATGATCATACGGCTCTTTCTTCCGCCACTAACAGAAGAAAGAAGAAAAGAACTGGTTAAAAAAGTACATGCAGAAGGAGAACAATCGAAAGTAGCTGTGCGCAGCATACGCCGCGATGCGATAGAAGATATAAAAAAGCTGCAGAAAAACGGGTTAAGCGAAGACGCCGGCAAAGATGCGGAAAAAGAAATTCAGCAATTAACCGATAAATATATTGCACTGATAGATACTTATCTTGCTTCCAAAGAGAAGGAGATGATGGCGGTGTGAGATGATAAGGGGTAAGTAGGAAGTGATAAGTAGGAAGTGGTGAGTTTGTCGTTTCACCTCTATCGTTTCACGTTTATTGGGGTGAGAGGTGAATGGTTGTGCGTGGATGCAATACGGATATGGAGCAATTTTAATCAAAAAACCATCATGGCTGCCATAAAATTAAAGAACATCAGTACCCGTGCACCAAAGGAATACGATAAGGAAGATACCAAAATAAAGACGGCAAAAATACTGCGGGAGTTAGATGATCTGCAGAACCTGTTGTTTGCTGAAGGGAAACATGCCGTACTGATAGTGATACAGGGCATGGATGCCAGTGGAAAAGATGGTACAATCCGCAACGTTTTTGGCCAACTCAATCCACAGGGCGTAACGGTTAAGTCTTTTAAAGTACCCACTGCCGAAGAATTATCACACGATTTTTTATGGAGAGTTCACGCGGCTGCACCCGCAAAAGGAACCATACAAATATTCAACAGATCTCACTATGAAGATATACTGGTAACCAGGGTGCATAAATGGTGCGACGATGAAACCGCTAAAAAAAGGATGAAGGCCATTAATGATTTCGAGTCCCTGCTTACCCAACACAACAATACCCGCATCCTGAAATTTTACCTGCATGTTTCTCCCCAAGAGCAACAGGAAAGATTAAACGAAAGAATACATGATCCCGCGAAAATGTGGAAGTACAATGAGAAAGACTTTGAAGAAGCCAGGCACTGGAACACGTATATGAAAATGTACGAAGATTGTTTCGCGCACTGTAATGCCGTACCCTGGCATATTGTTCCGGCAGATCAAAACTGGTACAAGGAATATGTGATTGCTGCTGCGCTGCACAGCACATTAAAGCAGCTTAAAATGCAATATCCCGGCTTAAAAAAATAGCATCATCATACACCCGTGTATTATTTGTGTATAAATGGTGGTGTGCTCAGGCTGTTATTACTATCTGTTAAATATATATAGTATTAATTTGAGCAGGAATTATTTTTGTAATCTTAAAAATCAACACTATGGGCTTACTTAAAGACTTTAAAGATTTCGCGTTAAAAGGAAATGTGGTAGACCTGGCCGTTGCCGTAATCATTGGCGGCGCATTCGGCACAATTGTTTCATCACTGGTGGATGATGTTATTACCCCCTTGTTGCTCACACCTGCATTAAAGGCCGCCCATGCAGAAAACCTGGATCAGTTGATGTGGGGAGCCGTAAAGTATGGCAAATTTTTATCGGCAATTATTAAGTTCCTTATTATCGCGTTCATCCTGTTCCTGATCATTAAAGCCATGAAAAGCCTTCAGAAAGCAGAAGCCCCTGCTCCTCCTCCCGGACCTTCCTCTACCGATCAGTTATTAATGGAGATACGCGATGCATTAAAAAAATAATTTGCTGTAACAACTCTAGTACATTATTTGCACAGGTACCTGGTACTTTTTTGTAAGTGCCAGGTATTATTATTTTACCGGGACAAGCCTTTTTTTATAATTTCGCGACAAATTTTTAGAACCATGAAAAAAATCTTATTGAGTGCTTTCCTTATTTCTTTTGCTTTCTCTGCCACGCTTTATGCCCAGGATCCTACCGTATCAGAAATGCGGGATGCTGCCGGAAGAACCGTAGCCAAAGATCCGAATGATACGGTTCCCCAGATTTGGAAGAAAGGTGGATTATTCAGCATTAATGTTAACCAGGGGGCTCTAAGCAACTGGGCCGCCGGTGGCGACAAATCATCGCTATCTATTGCTTCATTGCTTAATTTATATGCTTTTTATAAAAAAGACAGGCAAATCTGGGATAACACCTTAGACATTGCCTATGGCTTTGTAAATACAACCAGCCTCGGCAGCAGGAAAGCAGACGATCGCTTTGATTTTCTTTCCAGGTACGGCTACCAGCTCGGCAAAGGAAGCTGGTATGCCAGCGCATTATTTAATTTCAGAACCCAGCTAACCGGGGGATACGCCTATCCCGATGGTGATCCCAAGGTGCTTACTTCTAACTTTCTTTCTCCTGCTTATATATTGGTTTCTCCTGGTATAACATATCAGCCTAACAATAATTTTTCAGTATCGCTCTCCCCTGCCACAGGAAGATGGACGATTGTAAATGACGATATATTATCTGCCGCAGGAGCATTTGGAGTTGACCCTGGCAAAAAAATAAAAACAGAATTCGGTGCCTTTGGCTCCATAAATTATAAAGCGAACATTAGTGAAAGCGCTTCTTATGTAGGGCGGCTTGATTTGTTCTCTAACTATTTGCATAATCCGCAAAATATTGACCTTTATATGACCAATATGCTGCTGGTAAAAGTAACCAAACTGATTACCGTAAGCCTTTCCGTAGATATGATTTACGACGATGATGTAAAAACCGTTGATGCAAACAGTAACCCTGCCGGTCCAAAAATTCAGCTCAAAGAACTGATGGGCATAGGTTTAGCTTATCGTTTTAAAAACTGATAATCGTTGCTTACATTTGCTGCGTCCCGTTTCGGTTACACTATGTAAAACCGGCAGGACGTAGTATTTAAATATTGTATAGGTGAATACAGAATCATACCAGATTAAGCTCCCGCAATTTGAAGGTCCGTTTGACCTTTTGCTATTCTTTATTGAAAGGGATGAGCTTGATATTTACGACATACAGATCACTAAGATCATCAATGATTTTGTAACCTATATGCACAGTATGGAAGATCTAAGTATAGAGCTCAGCAGCGAGTTCATACTTTTTGTTTCCACGCTCATGCGCATAAAAGCAAAAATGCTGCTTCCCCGCAAGGAAATAGATGAACAGGGTAATGAAGTTGATCCGCGGCAGGAACTGATTGATAAGCTGCTTGAATACAAACGGTTTAAAGAAGCTTCCGCTAAAATGGCGGAAATGGAAGCCATCCGCATGCTGATGGTGAAAAGGGGTAATATACAGAAGGAAATGACGCAGGTGGGCGAAGACGCAGGCGAAGGCACCGAAATACAAACCATTACCATGTTTAAGCTAATGAAGGCTTTTGAACGGGTAATGCAGCGGCTGCACGATCGTAACAACAAGCCCCAGCATGTGGTATACAACTACCATTATACCATGGAAGACAGCAGGGAGTATATGATAGACATGGTGCACACCGGAAAAACGGTAACCTTTGATAAAATATTTGAAATTTGCGATAACCGCATACACGCCATATTCCTTTTCCTTTCCATGCTGGAACTGATACAGCAAAAATACATGAGCATCATTACCGGTGAAGGCAGGAATAATTTCATTGTAGAATGGAATGAGAACAGGGAAGAGCTGTTATCTATTGAAGAAGCAGGGGAATAAGGTGTGAGGTATAGGGTACAAGGGTATAGGGTACAAGGGTTTCCGCTTTCAGCGATCAATTCATCCTATAGTAATTACTTACGCTGATATCTGATCGCTCAATGCTGACGGCTAATCATTACCTTTGCAACAACCCAGCGGCTACCATATTACATGAAACAAAAAGCCATCCTTTTCCTTGTTTTTCTGTTGCCTCTTTTCTGTGCTGCCCAGGAAAGTCCTTTGCAATGGGAGGTAAACAGTACAAAAAACGATGGCAGTTCCTACACGATTACCATAAAAGCCACGCTCAACCAGCAATGGCATATATACGCTGATTCCATTGCAGCTATAGAACTGGAAGGTTTACATATAACCTGGGATAACGACAACATACAAAAAAACGGGAAGCTTACTGCAGGATCCGAAGCCACCATAATAAAAGATCCTGTTTTTGACAACCGGGAACTTGGCGTATATACCGGCGATTTCACTCTCACGCAAAAAATAAATATTGCAGGAACGGTGCCGGCCTCACTTAAAATAAAACTGCAGGGATTTGCTTCCAACAATGAAGAATTTGTTCCGGTTGATGAAACCAAAACCGTGTATTTTGAAGGCGGTATAGCCACTGCCGCCGCCAGCCAGATCAGGCTGCAGGAAGTTGATTTAAAAAACCCGGTATCGCCCTGCGGAGATGAAACCCAGCCGGGGCAGGGTTTGCTCACTGTTTTTTTCCTGGGTTTTGTGGGTGGCCTCATTGCCCTGCTTACTCCCTGTGTATTTCCAATGATACCCGTTACCGTTTCTTTTTTCACCAACAGGGCATCTCATAAAAAACAGGCCATACGCAACGGGATCATGTATGGGTTTTTTATTTTTCTTATCTATGTTTTAGCCAGCATCCCTTTTCATATTATCGGCAATGTGCAACCCGAAATATTTAATAATATTTCCACCAATGCATGGCTCAATGTTTTTTTCTTTGCTGTTTTTATATTCTTCGCCATTTCATTTTTCGGCTATTTCGAAATAACCCTCCCTGCGGGTATTGCCGGCAAGGCCGATGCTAAAAGCAATATAGGCAGCATCAGCGGCATATTTTTCATGGCGCTTACGCTGGTGATCGTATCCTTTTCCTGCACCGGCGTAATTTTAGGAACCCTGCTGGTGGGTACCGCCTCTGAAGGCGCATGGTCGCTTACCAGCGGTATGGCAGGATTTGGAACAGCGCTGGCATTGCCTTTCGCTCTTTTTGCCATGTTTCCCAACTGGTTAAAATCGCTGCCTAAAAGCGGCGGATGGCTCGATACCGTAAAAAAGATCCTGGCATTCCTGGAACTGGCGCTTGCTTTCAAGTTTCTTTCCAATGCCGACCTGGTAGAGCATTGGGGCTTACTGAAAAGAGAAGTATTTATCGGCATCTGGCTGTTAATTACGATAGGACTCGGTTGTTATCTTTTTGGATGGCTAAAGCTGCCCCACGATTATAAAGGCCAAAAAATACCGCTAGCACGAAAAGTGCTGGGCATATTATCTTTTATTTTTGCCGTATATCTTATACCCGGACTTACCCCAACGCCCTATGCCAATCTCAAATTATTAAGTGGCTTTCCACCTCCTTTAAGCTATAGTATTTATGGCGAATCCAACGTGCAGGGCAAAGGCGTTGAACCGCACGTGATCAATGATTTTGAAAAAGCAATACAGCTATCCGCGCAGCAAAACAAACCGATTCTTATTGATTTTACCGGATGGGCCTGTGTAAACTGCCGCAAAATGGAAGAACAGGTTTGGACAAAGCCCGAAATTTCATCGCTGCTCAACGAAAAATTCATACTCGTTTCATTGTATGTTGACGATCGTAAAAAGCTCTCCCCATCGGAGCGGTTCACCTATACTTTTGCTGATGGAAAAGGTAAGGATATTGAAACCATAGGCGATAAGTGGTCTACTTTTCAAACGGAGAACTTCGGAAAATCTACACAGCCGCTGTATGTTATTTTAAACCACGAAGGTAAATTACTGACCCATCCTGTTGGCTATACGCCCGATGCTAAAAAGTACGAAGATTGGTTAAACTGCGGGTTAGAAGCCTACGCTTCAAATCAATAAAATCGCTTACATTTAGGCTACCTAAAATTATCATGTTATGCCCATACGGATGACAGACGATCCGCAGGATCAGCAGGAACAATTTAATGATGGAGGGGGTGGCAGACAAAGTGGAGGGGGCGGTTTACGCGGAGGCGGTGGCGGATTGCTGGCGCTTTTGCCTTTTTTACTGCGGATTTTCGGAGTGAAAGGAATGCTGGTGATAGCAGCCATAGGAATTGGAGGTTATTTTTTACTTGGGCGCAGTGGCTGCGGAAATATGCTGGATCAGGCCGGGCTACTGGCTACCGGCGGTATACTGGACCCCCAACAGTTTCAGAAAGCCAGTATATATGAAGCACTGGAAGACGACAATACAAAAAACCCTTTACCCGAAGCTGCTAACCTTCAGCGCTATGCGCCGCAGGCGGGCAACCAGGGAGAACAGGGCAGTTGCGTGGCCTGGAGCAGCGCTTATGCAGCCAGAAGCATACTGGAAGCATCGCGTACCGGGCAAAATGCCGGGCAGGTAGCATTCAGTCCCGCTTTTTTATATAACCAGATCGGGCTCGATGGCTGCCAGGGCTCTTATATCATAAGGGCAATGGAATATATGACCAAACAGGGCTCATTACCTTATGAACAATTTCCATATTCCGACCAGGATTGCAGCAGGCAGCCTTCCGGCAGCTTAATTCAGCAGGCTGCCCAATTTAAAATGCGCGGCTTTAACCGGCTAACCAAAGGCGATAACACGGAAGAGCTGGATATGCGTGCCGTTAAGGAAAACCTGGCCCAGGGCGCACCGGTTGTTATAGGGATGATGGTGGGGGAAAGCTATATGCAAAATATGCTGGGTAAAGACGTTTGGATCCCCGGGCCCGGCGATGCGGGCATGATGGGCTTTGGCGGACATGCCCAATGCGTGGTAGGCTACGATGATACAAAATATGGAGGATCGTTCCTTATCATGAATAGCTGGGGTCCGGAATGGGGAAACAACGGGTTTGCCTGGGTGCGCTATCCCGATTTTAGAAGATATGTAAGGGAAGCCTACGGGCTGGAACCAATGGTTAAAACAGGAACTGCGGCCAACACGCCTTTTGGCTGTGAAATTGGACTGGTGGAGGTACAGTACGATGGTAAAAAAACAAGCCCTAAAGGATATATCCCTTTACGCATAAGCACAGGTAACCGCTTTGAAACGATAACGCCTGTTAGAACAGGCACCAGGTTCAAAATGGAAGTGAAGAACAGTACGGAATGTTATATTTATGTATTTGGCAAAGAAACTGACGGCACCAGCTATACGCTGTTCCCTTACCCGGACGCTGCAGACCCTTCTAAAACAAAATATGCCCCTTTTTGCGGCATTACAGGCTACCGGCTGTTTCCAAAAGACAAAAGTATGATGCCCGACAGCATCGGTACCAAAGACATGATAGTGGTGGTGGTAAGCAAGCAGCCGCTTGACTGGTATAAGCTTAATCAAACCATCAGCCAGCAACCACAGTCCGATTTTGCCACACGCGTAAATAATACCTTACGTACGCAAGCTTCATCCAATATCCGTTACGAGAGCACCGCAACAGGCACCATTGAATTCCAGGGTGCAGCGGCAGCTAACCAGGTAGCAGCGTGCGTGGTAGAGATCAGTAAACAGTAACCAATAATGTACGCTTCAGCAACATTTCCCTCAAATAAATCTGCACCGTATGAATCCATTTATAAAACTGGCCCGTAATCCCGTAAAGTTCCGGTTGTTCCTGCTTTTCAGACTGCCCAGCGCTTATTTTGCGGGCGTAAGAATAAAGTCCATTTCCGAAGAAAAGTGCGTAGTAACAGTACCGTATAAGTGGTTTTCGAAAAACCCTTTCCGCTCCACTTATTTTGCCTGCCTGGCAATGGCCGCGGAAATGAGCACCGGTGCTTTAGCGTTGGCCAATATCTATAAACGCAGCCCCTCTGTATCTATGCTGGTAACAGAAATGAGCGGGGAATACTATAAAAAAGCCACCGGAATTACTTCCTTTATATGCCGCGACGGCATAGCCCTGCGGGATGCAGTAGAGGAGGCCATTGCTGCAAATGGCGATAATATTATTACCGTACAAACTGCAGGTACCAATGAAGCCGGTGAGATAGTGGCTGTATTTAATTTTACCTGGTCTTTTAAAGTGAGGCGCAAATAAGTGATTATGAAAAAAAGAAATGGCCGGGGATTGATTTTTAAATGCTTATTCTTTTAAAATATAAAGACCGGACTCAAATGCCCGGTCTTTATAAAACCCCTAAATTAACTTCCTGAATATAACATTCCTGTATCAAATAAATATGCCAGCATTTATCTAAGCTGATTTTAAAGCTTAACTTTACTGCTGCTACTGGTTTTACAGGGAGATATTCCACAGGCTGGGGAATTAATTGCTCATTAAGAAATATAAGAACCGCTTCCAGTATGTGTTTGTGCGGTTAATGCAGGGTATTTATTTCTGGCAGGGAAATGTATTACTATACCAGTAATAAAATAAATGATTATTATCACTATTAAAATCAACTATTATGAAAGCAGATTCTAAAGTTTTGCTGGGCTTATTAGCAGGAGCAGCCATTGGCGCCATAGCGGGTATTCTTTTCGCCCCCGACAAAGGTTCCGAAACCAGGAAAAAAATAACGAAGAATACATCCGATATGGGCGACCAGTTAAAACATACCTTCAATGATTTTATTGATACGGTAAAAGACAAATACCGCAGTGCAAAAAATGAAGTGGAAGATGTAGCTGAAAAAGGTAAGGTGAGTACATTCAGCAACCAGGCAAAAAATTCAGTGGTTTAAAGGCCGAAACAAATGAAGTGCTAATAACCATTCCGGCGGCATAAAAAAATTCCTATAATGAAAGAAACGATTTCTGAAAATATAACAATGTTAGTGGATGACGCAGGTCGTTATATAGAAGCGAAAACGGAATTGTGGAAGCTAAAAGCAGTTGATAAAACTACAGAAATAGCCACAGCGCTGATATCGAAGCTTCTTTTTATCCTTATTGGTTTTATTGCAGTTATTGCGTTAAATACCGGCATGGCATTGTTAATCGGAAAATGGCTCGGGGAGGCGTATTATGGATTTTTTATTGTCGCCGGTTTTTATTTATTACTGGGTATTGTGCTGTATGCGGCAAGAGACAGCCTGATCAAAAAACCATTTTATAAAACCGTTATCAATAAAATATTGAAATGAACAATACTTTGCAACCGGAAGATGTAAAAGCCAGGATTGCATTGCTGGAAGCGCAAACACGTGTTATGGAAGATGGACTAAGGGAAAGGATAAGGGCAACTTATAACAGTCTTACCCCTGTCAACCTGCTCAAAAGCGCTTTCAATGAAGTAACTGCCGATTCCGGGTTAAAAAGCAGCATCCTTAATATAGCGCTTAAATTGGGGCTTGGGTATATGGGTGGCCGCCTGTTCTGGAATCCTACCGGAAGCATCGCTAAAAAAGCGGTAGGAGCGGCATTGCAATTAGGAACCAGCAGGGAAGTAAGTAAAAAATTATCTATCTGGAAAAAGTTTATCGCCAATCTTTTCACTAAAGATAAAAAAGCGGCATAAAATCCCTCTCTCCCATCCTTTTCGATCACTCTTTGAATGGGTTGTTCTGCTTATAGTGAATAATTCTCTATCTTTCATAACTGAACAACCCGCATGTATGAAAGACTTATTGCTTGTTCTTCCTTTTATATTGCTCTGCAGAAGCGCAGATGCACAAGCCTGTGCATCGTTTTATCTGTTGCAGGATAATAAAACAATAGAACTGGCGGTATATAACAATAAAGGAAATCCAAACGGAACCATCCTGTACAATACTTCCGGTCAGTCTGTTAAAGGCAGCACCACTACGGCAACCCTGCATACCACTTTGCTGAATAAAGCAGGAAAACCGGTGAATAAAGGCGTAAGTAATGTAAAATGCAGCAGCGGCACACTCATGATGGACATGAACCTTTTTCTCCCGCAGCAACAAACCGAACAATTTAACACGGCGCAGGCCAAAGTAAAAAATGCATTCATAGAATATCCCGCTGCCATGCAAACCGGCGACAAATTAAGAGACGGTACGTTTGATATGGAAATTGACAATAACGGGGTAAAGCAGGTTTTAAAAATGCAGATTTTAGACAGGACAGTAACCGGCGCAGAAAAAATAAGTACAAAAGCCGGCGCCTGGGATTGTGTAACCATAACCTACCGGGTAAAATTAAATATCCAAACAGGGCCTATCAGCATCCCATTAAACTTTGAGGCAACAGAATGGTTTGCTCCCGGGTTTGGCATTGTTAAAACCGGAAGTGAAGCCGGGTCTACAGAAATCGTGGCTATCCGATAAAAAAAATTAAACCAACAATTGAACTGACAGGTGACATTTATCTGGAGGACGACAGCGTTTTATTTCTGAACCCTGACGGCACGATACCAACGAACTACAACTGATGCTCCTTTCGTTGGAACTTCTTTTAATGGAACACAAAATATTTACTTATCATTTTTTTTACTTTAAATTGCCATCCGTTATTCCGGCAGACAGCATTCAGATATAGCACCTGCAGCAATACCTGAACGTTATCTGTCATTTTACAAGGCGGGCGTAAAATAAAAAACCACATTAAGTAAAAAAAACAGTATGACATATCCCTTTATTCCAATCGGACTAATAGCAGTATTTATTGTTTACATCTTATATCTTCTTATCATCAAAAAAGATATCAAAAAACTTAAATCCGTATTATATCCAGGTTTATTCTTTATTGTTATTTGGGCAGTCATTTATTTTTTTTTGTTGAAATAAATTTACACCCGGTAACCCTGCGCTGAACTTCGCCGGGATCCCGTATCTTCTATACCGGCCCTTTTAAGACAGCCTTACCTATAAATCCAGATATCTGACACAAAAGATTCCCGCTGAATATGATGGCTTTGCGGGAAGGCCGTGCTGATTTATATTATCGTAATAACTATCGCATGATAATAAGAGTTTAAAAAATATTCAGACGAAGATGTGAAGAATATTACAGCGATCAATCTCCAGAAGCAAACCACTTACTTAGTTCATAGTTATATTGAGGTGGTATCAGCCAAATATTACGCTTAAAAATCAGCTATTTGGCACTTATATTGTCTATATAAAGAAATAAAAACTAAACTATGAGCACAGAAAATTTTCATAATACGGAAGCCATTGAAAAGCTTAAAGAGCTGGTGAATAAAATTGACATCGGGATGCTATGTACCTATCCTTCAGAACAAGGCTACATTCACGCCATTCCTATGAGCCGGCAGGAAGTGGATGAAGAAGGAAACATCTGGTATTTGTTTTCTTCAGAAAGTGAAACATACGCTAATTTGGAAAGGAACCATAAGGTGAGTGTTTTATTTTCGCACGTTGGTGATTACACTTTTTTAAGTGTAAATGGTGTGGCAGAAATTTCCCGGGATAAGCAGCGGGTGGAAAAATACTGGAACAAATTTGTAGAAGCCTGGTTTGAAAAAGGTAAAGAAGACCCCCGCATTCGTGTGTTGAAAGTGAAGGTGGAAGATGCACATTATTGGGACAATAAGACAAACAAACTGGTCACCTTTTTTAAACTGGCAGCCAGCGCAGTTTCCGGGCAGAAACTTGACATAGGGCGTGAAGGGGAATTAAATATTTAAAGCTAAATATCCAATTAATGACTTGCAATAAATATGGACTTAAAATCAAATGAACCATTCTGGCTGGTTAAAAACGGGATCCTCAACAGTTACCCTTCTCTTCGTGAAGATGCTGCATGTGATGTATTAATCGTAGGTGGTGGCATTACCGGCGGCCTGATCGCTCATCAATGTATAGCCGACGGGTTTGATACGATTTTAATTGACAAGCGCGAAATTGCCAACGGAAGCTCTTCGGCTACCACTTCCATGCTGCAATATGAGATAGATACACCCTTATATGAACTGACAGAGATGATTGGTGAAAAAGGAGCCGTGGCGAGTTACAAAGCTTGTGCTGAAGCTATCGGTCAGTTGGGTGGCATTGCAAAAAAGATCAGGTCAAAAGCAGGATTCAAACAAAAGGACTCGCTCTATTTTGCGGCTTTGAAAAAAGATAAGGAATGGCTCAGGAAAGAATTTGAAGCCCGGAAGAATGCCGGTTTTGAAGTGAAATGGATGGAAGCAGAAGCCATACAAAAAAAATATAAGCTGGATAAAGCCTTTGGCGGTATTCTTTCTAAACAAGGCGCCAGTGTGGATGCATTTATGCTTGTACACGAAATTCTGGAATACAACTGCAAAAGAGGTCTACAGGTGTACGACAAAACCGGGCTTGCCGATGTCAGATACGGCACCCGCTTAAATGAAGTTAATGTGAGTACAGGTGCAACCATTAAAGCAAAGAAGATTGTGTATTGCATAGGTTATGAAAGTACCACAATGATTAGGGAAAAGTTTGTAGATCTTATCAGCACTTTTGCGATTGTCTCTGAGGTTGAACCCGGATTAAGCAGGCAATACAAAGATGTTCTTATTTGGAACACTTCAGATCCCTATGTTTATTTACGTACTACGGATGATGGCAGAATGCTGATAGGAGGTGAGGATGAGGAATTCCGTAACCCGCAAAAGCGGGATGCACTGATAGCGAAGAAGGAACAGAAACTGGTCAGATCTTTTGAAAAATATTTACCGCAGGCAACCTTTCATACTGATTTTGCCTGGGCAGGAACATTTGGAGAAACAAAAGATGGTTTGCCCTACATAAGCGAACATAAAGATTTTAAAAACAGCTATTTTGTTTTGGGCTTCGGCGGTAATGGTATCACCTTCTCGGTAACAGGAATGGAAATGGTTTCCTATTGGCTGAAAGGCAGAAAGCATTTGCTTTCGGAATGGTTTCAATTTGGAAGATAACCGAAAAGAGGCTGCTTGCTGAAGAACAGGCATCCAGGATGGTGGCAAATGAAAGTTTTTAACCCAACATAATCCTCCATTGCCTGACCCGGAACCCCTCAAAGCTGGCTAAAGGAGAAAACAGGGATTTCAGAGAAATCATACTCTATTGTTATTGTCTGTCCACTGTGTAATTCAGTTCAGTTACCCCGCAGGTAAATTGACGGGTAGTTAATAGATTCAGTTTTATTTTGTCTTTGATATCTGCAAACAATGGAATGCCCCGTCCAAGAATAATTGGATAGGATTAGGTATTTTATTCTCAAATAGCTTTTAGTATTGAATAGGGGTGTG